>CAYMLN010000015.1:7955-14888 GCA_964391045.1 uncultured Saprospiraceae bacterium | reverse complement strand
CGGTGTAGGGGACCCGGCCCTCGATACCTTCGGGCACGAGTTTCTTGATATCGTCCTCGACATCCTGGAAGTACCTGTCCTTCGATCCCTGGGCCATGGCACCGAGCGATCCCATCCCCCGATAGACCTTGAATTTCCGTCCGTCGAGGATGATCGTCTCGCCGGGCGACTCTTCGCATCCCGCGAAAAGTGAGCCGGCCATGACGCAGCTGGCCCCGGCCGCGATGGCTTTCGGGATGTCGCCCGTGTAACGGATCCCACCGTCGGCGATGACCGGTATGCCGGTGCCGTGCAGGGCCATGGCGCATGAATAGATGGCGCTCAATTGCGGAACGCCCACGCCGGCCACGATCCGCGTGGTGCAGATGCTGCCGGGCCCGACGCCGACCTTGACCCCATCGACACCGGCTTCGACCAGGGCGAGTGCACCCGCGCCTGTGGCCACATTGCCGCCGACGATCTCGAGATCGGGGAATCGCTTGCGGATCTCGCGGACCATCCGGAGTACGCCTTCCGAGTGCCCGTGCGCCGTATCCACGACGATGACATCCACGTCGACCTGGCGGAGGGCGTCCACGCGCTCGAGCGTATCGGCGGCGATGCCGACCGCTGCGCCGACGCGCAGGCGGCCGAGCCTGTCCTTGGCACTGTTGGGGAAATCCTCGACTTTCATGAGGTCCTTGTAGGTGATCAGGCCGGTGAGCCGGTTCTGGCCGTCCACGACGGGGATCTTCTCGATCTTATGCTGCTGGAAGATCCGCTTGGCCTGCTCCAGGGTGGTGCCCATGGGGGCGGTGATCAGGGGGGCGGCGGTCATGAGCTCGGAGACGAGCCGGTCGTGGTGCGCCTCGAAGCGCAGGTCCCGATTGGTCAGCATGCCGACCAGGATCCCGTTGGGATCGGTGATGGGGATGCCGCCGATTTTATAGTGGCGCATGAGCTTGAGGGCTTCTGCCACGGAGGCGCCGGGCGGGAGTGTGACCGGGTCCTGGATCATGCCGCTCTCCGATCGTTTGACGAAACGGACCTGCTCGGCCTGTTCGCGAATCGTCATGTTCTTGTGGATGATGCCCATCCCGCCCTCGCGGGCGATGGCGATGGCAGTTTCCTTCTCCGTCACGGTATCCATGGCGGCCGAGACCATGGGCACGTTGAGCCGGATGTTGCGGCTGAACTGCGTGGAAATTTCGGCTTCGCGGGGAAGGACGTCGGAATACCCGGGCACGAGCAGGACGTCGTCAAACGTAAGGGACTCGTGAAAGAGCTCCGCCTTGCTTTTTAGATTGAAATCCATGTGCAAAGATAATGACGGATTTTAAACTGTTCCAACAGCCCGGCCGGCGGACGGAGGGGCAAGGGCAACTTCCTTATTTTCGCGGCGATGGGATTGTATGGTGACGATCACTTCATGCGCCTGGCGATGCAGGAGGCGCAGGCGGCGGCCGAGCGCGGCGAGGTGCCGGTCGGTGCGGTCATCGTGTCCGGCAACCAGCTGCTGGCCCGCGGGCACAACAGCACCGAGCTGCTCAAGGACGTGACGGCGCACGCCGAGATGATCGCCATCACGGCAGCATCGCAGTATCTCGGCAGCAAGTATCTCATCGACTGCACGCTCTACGTGACGCTCGAGCCCTGCGTCATGTGCGCCGGGGCGTTGCGGTGGAGCCAGATCGACCGCGTCGTCTTCGCCGCGCCGGATGACAAGGCCGGCTTCATGCGGTTCGGCAAGGAATTGCTGCATCCCCGCACCCAACTCGAGATGGGGATCATGCAGGAGGAAAGTGCGGCCCTGCTGAAGACATTCTTCGCCGCCCGCCGAAAGCCCTCGTCCTGACCGGCGACCGTTAAGGTTTGCTCAATCCACCATTAAAGTCAGGTTAAGGCAGCGTGCGATCCTGCGGGGATCGCCGGAAGCCGGATATTTTTATTCCGTCAATCAGCACAAATCACATGAAGAGCTTCATTTTCCTCATCCTGGCGGCCGGGTTGGGCCTGACGTCCTGCAGCAGCGGCTATGTGTATTTCACCGAATCGCTGCGGGAGCAGGAGAACTGGATCGAATCCGACCTGAAGCGCATCCAGTTTTACCTGTCTCGCGACATCGTCCTGACGCGGTCGCTCGGAACGGGCGAGACCAGTATCCAAGAGGGAAAGGTCATCGTCAAGGATGGCCGAAAGACCGAGCGCGTGGTCGTGCCGGCCTTCACGCCTGGCGTTGTGGTCCTCAGTCCGGAAGCGCAGCGACTGGCCGTTTCCTTCGAGGAAGGCGGGCGGGAGTCCTTCCTCATGTTTGGCCCGAATCCGAACAACAACAACCGGTATTCCCTGCTCGCACAAACCTGGTATTCCGATTATGGGGATGTCAACTACCAGGGTAAATTGTACAGTGCGGATGCGGAATGTGCGTATGCGAGCCTGATGGTGGACCTTCGACGGACAGGGCAGGAGCCGGCCCAGACCCATCGCGCAAAGGGACGTCGAATCAAGTAGGCGTTCTCGTCTTATTCCGTGCCCTTCAGGAAGGGGACGAACTTGAACCGCCCGAATTGCTCACCGGTGAATGTGCCGTCTGTGGCCCGCGTATAGCGCCACATCATTTGCGTGTCGCCCTCACCGATGGGGATCACGAGATGTCCGCCGACGGCGAGTTGCTCGGCAAGTTGTGCGGGAAATGCAGTAGCCCCGGCAGTGACCAGGATGTGATCAAAAGGCGCGAAGCGCGGTAGGCCCGCATACCCGTCGCCCAGGAAGGTCCGGATCATGCCGAACCCGATTTCCCGCAGGAGCGTATCGGTCTTGCCAAACAGCGCGGATTGGCGTTCAATGGTATAAACTTTCGCGCCGAGCGTGGCCAGGATGCAAGCCTGGTACCCTGAGCCGGTGCCAACTTCCAGGACTTTTTGCCCGGGCCGTACCTCCAGCAGGCTCGTCTGGATCGCGACGGTCAGCGGCTGGGAGATCGTCTGGGCCGCCCCGATGGGGAAGGCCACATTCTGGTAGGCCCATTCCTCGAAGGCCTTCTCGAGGAAGTAGTGCCGGGGCACCTTTTGCATCGCTTCAAGCACGTTTTCATCCTTGAAGCCGGCACGCCGCAGCGTGTCGATCATGTCCTTCCGGAGGCCCTGGTGCTTGTAGGTGTCTCTTCGCAAGTTTATTCTTTATTTTACCCACAGGTTATCCCGCGGACGACGGCATTACCGTCACGTCGCGGGCCGCAGGCCATCGGGGAGCCGTTCGCGATTGACCGCAATTATATTAAAAAAACTGATAATATGAGTGATATCCGATTCGGCACTGACGGTTGGCGTGCGATCATCGCCGACGACTATACGCTGGACAATGTGATCCGCGTGGCGGAGGCGACGGCCACTTTCATGGAAGAACGGGCGATGCAGAAAGCCGTGATCGGGTACGATTGTCGCTTTGGCGGCCGGATGTTTGCCGAGGCCACGGCACGAGTTCTCGGCAGCCACCAGATCGAGGTCGTGCTCGGGGATCATGTCGCCACGACGCCGATGGTCTCGCTGGCGGTCAAGCAACTCGGCGCGGACATGGGCATCGTCATCACGGCCAGCCACAACCCGCCGTCCTACAACGGGTACAAGCTGAAGTCGGCGTACGGGGGACCGTCCGTTCCGGACGACATCGCAGCCGTCGAAGGGCACATCCCGGAAAAGCACATGAAGAAACTCGTCAGCCTCGCCGACATGCAGGAAGGCAAGCTGCTGACGTACGCCAACCTGGAGGACATGTATTATGACCACGTCATGCGTTCGTTCGACATGGCGGCGATCCGGGCCGGTGCGAAGCACATCGGGTACGATGCCATGTACGGTGCCGGCTATCTCATCTTCCCGCGGTTACTGCCCGGCGCGACCTGCCTGCATTGCGAGTACAACCCCTCGTTTTACGACCAGGCGCCCGAGCCGATCGAGCGCAACCTGAAGCCGTTCATGGACATGATCCGGAACAACCCGGAGATCCGCATCGGGATCGCCAATGACGGCGACGCCGACCGTATCGGGATGTTCGATGCGGACGGCCGCTTCGTGGATTCGCACCACATCCTCTTGTTGTTGCTCTATTACCTGCACAAGTACAAGGGGATGACCGGAAAGGTCGTGGTCACCTTCTCCGTGACTGACAAGATGGCGCAGCTCGCCCGGAAATTCGGGCTGGAGATCGAGGTCACCAAGATCGGATTCAAGTACATCGCCGAGATCATGACCCGCGAGGATGTGCTGGTCGGGGGCGAGGAGTCCGGTGGCCTGGCCGTCAAGGGACACATCCCGGAACGCGACGGCATTTGGGTCGGGTTGCTTATCCTCGAATTCATGGCCAAGACGGGCAAGACGCTCACGGAGCTGATCCAGCTGGTCTATGACGAGGTGGGCACGTTCGCCTTCGACCGCGATGACCTGCACATCACGCAGGCTCAAAAGGAGGCGGTGCTTGACAAGTGCCATGGCGATCGCTTCACTGCGTTCGGCGAACTCGGTATCGAGCGCACGGAGAAGCTGGATGGGTTCAAGTACTACCTGAGCAATGGCACCTGGGTGATGATCCGGCCGTCCGGCACGGAGCCTGTCCTGCGCGTGTATTGCGAGGCGCCGGACCGCCAGACGGCACGGGCCACGCTCGATATCGTGAGGGCCACATTGCTGGCCAGCTGACCGAAGGCCATGGGCGGACTAAAAAGCCCGGACCGGCTTTCCCCGGAGGAATGGCCACCGCAATCCTACGCGGCTGCGACGTCGCGGGAATGGCTGGTGACCAACGGGATCGGCGGATTTGCCGGCGCGACGCTCTGCGGCGCTAACACGCGGCGCTACCACGGTCTCTTCGTGCCTGCGCTGACCCCACCGACCTCCCGGATGGTCATGGTCTCGAAAGTGGAGGAAGCCATCGATGCGGGTCAAGGCTGGATCGAGTTGTCCACGAATCATTATCCCGGCACAATACATCCGCACGGGTACGAACACCTCGCTGCGTTCGAAAGAATACCCCTCCCGGTCGCCACGTTTACGGCTGGTGAAGGAAAACTCAGCAAGACCGTCTGGATGCGGCATGGGCGAAATGTGACCATCGTCCGCTACGCCAACGAAGGCGAGGTGCCGATCGAGATCCGGCTGCGCCCCCTGTTGGTCTGCCGGGATTATCATCATCTGCGACACGCCTCGCCGGACATGCCGTTTGTCACCACGGCGGTCGAACCCGGCTTATGGAGCATCGAACCCGAGCCGGGGAGCCGGCTGCTCTGGATGCGATTCACGGAGGGTAGGTTTGAGCCAAAGGTGGACTGGTATCGGAACTTCATCTACGACAAGGAGACGGAGCGCGGCCTCGATGACCGGGAAGATGCATGCAGCATCGGCACACTGGCCCATCGGCTGGAGCCCGGCGAGGATGTACATCTGTTCTTCGCGCTTGCGGTAGAGGATATCGGGGGCGATCCCGAGGAGTTGCGCCAGGAAGAGATCAAGCGGCTCAGGTCACTGGCCCCCAGGAACATCAAGGACGAGTGCGTTCGCGATCTCTGCGTAAGTGGCGATCAGTTCCTCGTTCGCCGCGGGGACGGGACGACGATCATCGCCGGCTATCCCTGGTTTACAGACTGGGGGCGGGATACGATGATCGCCATGCGCGGCCTCGTCATCGCACGGGGATTGAAGAAAACCTCCAGGTCCATATTCCGGACATTCCTCGCCTGGACCGACAGGGGCATGATCCCCAATCGCTTCCCGGATGCCGGGGAGATACCCGAGTACAATACGTTCGATGCGACCCTGTGGCTATTCGTCGCCCTCTATGAGCATGTGGAACGATTCGAGGACGGCAAGTTCATGCTCGAATTGCTCCCGAAACTGGAAGAGATCGTCGATCACCATGCGACGGGTACCCGCTATGGCATCGGCATGACGGCAGATGGCCTCCTCTGCGGGGGCGCGGAAGATGTGCAACTGACCTGGATGGATGCCAAGGTCGATGGCCATGTGGTCACGCCGCGCCACGGATGCCCGGTGGAGATCAATGCGCTGTGGTACAACACGCTCCGGATCCTCAAGGCCTTCAAGAAGATGGCCGGAAAGGAGACGGGCGGCCTGGACAAGTTGATCCGGAAGGTCCGCGATTCCTTTCGCCAAAAATTTATCCATCCTGACGGGCACTTGCACGATGTGGTCCGGGCGGATGGCACCGTCGACAGTTCGGTGCGGCCCAACATGATCTATGCGGTCAGCCTGCCGTTTTCACCGCTGCGAAAGCGGGACCGGCGTTCCGTGCTGGACCGGGTAACCCAGGATCTTTATACGGATCTCGGGCTGCGGTCCTTAAGCCCGGATGATCCAGCCTTCAAGCCGACATATGGCGGCGATCCGTGGACCCGCGATCATGCCTATCACCAGGGCACCGTTTGGGCCTACCTCTGGGGCGAATGGGCCCTCGCGTACCTGCGGGTGCACCGATTCAGCCCGGAAGCATGTGAAGCGATCAACGCCCGGGTGGCGGCCTTCAGGGATCATTTCTACCGCCGGGATGCCCTGTATGCCATATCCGAGATCTTCGACGGGGGTGAGCCGGGCCCCGGCCGGGGATGCGTGCAGCAGGCCTGGTCCGTAGGCATGCTTCTGCGCGTGCTCCTGGACCCTGGTTTTCAGGCAAACTGACAGTGCATTGAAGGGATCGGGATGGATAGGCTCGGGTACATTGCGGCGCTCTCGTTCGTAATGTCGGATGACCGCGACCGTCGTGAATCTGGTGTGTTTCAACGTACCTGGTGCCGGATGCTTTCGCAAATAAATCGCATTGCCGGTGCGGAGGCTTATCCGTAAATTTGAAAAGATACGTGACGTTCAAATCGTTTGACCGATCGCGCGCTTTTTAATGGAAACAAAACATCAGACCAATGAAAAAACAGCTTGTATTCTTGCTGCT
>CAYMLN010000015.1:0-7945 GCA_964391045.1 uncultured Saprospiraceae bacterium | reverse complement strand
TTCCTTGACGGCGCAGGACAGCAAGGTGATGAAGGATTTCTATTCCTTCAATGGCGGATTGCTGGGTGCAGCCAATTTCACGACATTGAATGCGGAGGAACCGAATACGGGCCTTGAGCCAGACTTCGGGACTGAACTTGGCTGGTCCGTCGGAGGATGGTTCAATTTCCCGATCGGGAAGGTCTTTGCAATCGAGCCCCAGTATCAGCTCACCTCCTATACGTATGAGGATCCGTCTGACGGGCCGAATCCATTCATGAGGGGATCCGCGTTATATCATTCGATCCCGATCAACCTGAAATTGCACATCGGAAAACTCCTGGCCATCACCGCAGGCCCGCAGTTTGATTTCGTCATGGACGCCAATGACAAGAATGGAAATTACACGGAGGGCGACCTCACCAAGGCCAGCATCAGCGCTTCCGGCGGCCTCGAGCTCTGGCCGCGTGGCCGGATTACCGTTTTCGGCCGCTATGTGTATGGTTTTACGGACATGAACAATGCACGCGAGTTGGGCAACACCTGGGAGTTCACCCAGTCCAACATCCAGGCCGGCCTGAAAGTCCGCCTCTTCGGCGGGTTGGTCAAGGCCGACCGCGACGGCGACGGCATTCCCGATGAGGGCGATAAGTGCCCGGATGTGTTCGGCCTCGAGCGGTATATGGGCTGCCCGATCCCGGATACGGATGGAGACGGCATCAATGACGAATTGGACGAATGCCCGCAGGTCGCCGGCGTGGCCCAGTACAACGGTTGTCCGGTTCCCGATCGGGACGGCGACGGTGTCAATGACGAAATGGACAAGTGTCCCGATCTCAAGGGTTCACCGAAGTACAACGGTTGCCCGATCCCGGATACGGACGGCGACGGCGTCAACGATGACGATGACAAGTGCCCGACGGTGGTCGGCATGGCCAAGTACAACGGTTGCCCGATCCCGGATACGGACGGTGATGGTGTCAATGACGAGAATGACCGCTGCCCGACAGTGGCCGGCTTGCCACGCTACAATGGTTGCCCGATCCCGGATTCGGACGGCGACGGCGTGAATGACGAGGAGGACCGTTGCCCGACGATCGCCGGCATCGTCTCGATGCGCGGCTGCCCGAAGATCGAATCCTTCGACGCGCATGAGGTGACTTTCGCGACCGGTTCGGCATCCCTCACGACAAACGGGAAGAAGGAACTCGATCTTGTGGCCGACTACCTGAAGGCCAACCCGTCCGTGAAGGTCCGCCTCGATGGCCATACGGACAACACGGGGTCCGCCAAGGTCAATGACAAACTCGCCCTTGACCGCGCGAATTCGGCCCTGAATTACCTGGCCTCCAAGGGTGTCGCCAAGGATCGCATGGAAGCTTTTGGACACGGTGCGAATGAGCCGGCGTTCGAGACCGACACCGCCGCCGGTCGCCAGAAGAACCGTCGCGTCGAAGTGACGCCTCAATAACGACAATCCATAAATCAGTAAAGAAATGCGCCCTTTCCGGTTTGCCGGAAAGGGCGCTTGTTTTTGGGCTGAACCGCCTTAACGGATGGGCCTGTCGATTGTTGCTCGTTCGGATTTATCCGTTAAGCTCAGCCTGCATCATGGTGATGAACGCCTCGATGGGCATGGCGCCCTGGTCGCCATGTCCCTGGCGACGGACGGCCACCTGGCCCTCCTGCATTTCCTTCTCGCCGGCGATCAGCATGTAAGGAATACGCTTGAGTTCGTTGTCCCGGATCTTCCGGCCAATGGTCTCGTTGCGCTCATCGACATAACCGGAAAGGCCGGCGGCCTCGAGTCGGCTCAGCACCTCGCGGCCATAACCGTTCTGGTTTTCGCCGATGGGCAGGATTGCGAATTGGTCGGGCGTCAGCCACAGCGGGAGCTTGCCGGCGGTGTGTTCGATCAGGATGCTGATGAAACGCTCCATGCTGCCAAACGGTGCACGGTGGATCATGACCGGCCGATGCGGCTGGTTGTCCGCGCCGATATACTCCAGTTGGAAACGCTCCGGCAGGTTGTAATCGACCTGGATGGTACCCAGTTGCCAGGAACGGCCAAGGGCATCCTTGATCATGAAGTCCAGCTTCGGGCCGTAGAACGCGGCCTCGCCCGGTACCTGCACGGCATCGAGGCCGGCCTCTGTGGCGGCGTCGATGATTGCCTGTTCAGCCTTCTCCCAATTCTCCGGGCTGCCGATGTATTTCTCCGGACGGCTCAGGTCCCGCAGGGAGATCTGGGCCGTGAATTTGCCGAAGCCGGCTCGCTCAAGTACGAGCTTCGTCAGGTCCAGCACGTTGAGGAATTCCGCCTTGAGCTGGTCCTGGGTGCAGAAGATGTGCGCATCATCCTGGGTGAAACCGCGCACGCGTGACAGGCCGTGAAGTTCCCCGCTCTGCTCGTAGCGATACACCGTGCCAAACTCCGCAAGACGAAGGGGCAGGTCCCGGTAGGAGCGTGGGCGATGACCGTAGATCTCGCAATGGTGCGGGCAGTTCATCGGCTTGAGCAGGAATTCCTCGCCCTCCTTCGGTGTATGGATGGGCTGGAAGCTGTCCGCGCCGTATTTCTCGTAATGCCCCGAAGTCACGTACAAGTCCTTCTTCCCGATATGCGGCGTCATTACCTCTTGGTAGCCGCGCTTGGCCTGCTCGCTGCGGAGGAACTGTTGTAACCGGTTGCGCACCGTCGTCCCCTTCGGAAGCCACAATACGAGGCCGGCCCCGACGCGGTCTGAAAATGCGAAGAGCTCTAACTCTGCGCCAAGCTTCCGGTGATCGCGTTTCTTCGCTTCCTCGAGCAGGTCGAGGTATTCTTTCAATTCCTTTTGCTGGGGAAAGGTGATGCCATACAGGCGGGTCAGCATCTTGCGCTTTTCATCCCCCCGCCAATAAGCCCCGGCGATGTTCATCAGCTTGACCGCCTTGATCTTCTCGGTGTTCGGGATATGCGGTCCCCGGCAAAGGTCGACGAAGCCGCCTTGCTGGTAAAAGGTGATCTCGCCGTCCTTCAGGTCCTCCAGCAGTTCAAGCTTGTACGCATCCCCCTTATCCGCGAAATACTGCACGGCTTCGGCCTTGGGCACCTCCCGGCGCTGGTACTCGCTTTTGTTGCGGGCAAGCTCCAGCATCTTGGCCTCGATGGCGGGGAGTTCTTCGGGCGTCAACGCCCGGTCGCCCAGGTCCACATCGTAGTAGAATCCATTGTCGATCGGCGGGCCGATGCCAAACTTGACCCCGGGAAAGAGCGCCTCGAGCGCCTCGGCCATCAGGTGGGCGGAGCTGTGCCAGAAAACGGCCTTGCCATCCTCGTCGTTCCAGGTCAGCAGTTGCAGCGTGGCATTCTCGGTAATGGGACGGGAAGCATCGCGCACCTCGCCATTCACGCGGGCGGCGAGCACGTTACGGGCCAAGCCCTCGCTGATCGAACGGGCAATGTCCATGGCTGACGTGCCGGCCGGGTATTCCCGAACGGCGCCATCGGGGAGTCGGATCTGAATCATGCGGCAAAGGTAGGGAACGGCCTGCATTGGATTGACCGTTGTCGCAGCGTGCCGGGTCGTTGCGCTTAGGCTCGGTGCAGCGCCCGTATGAGGTCGAATACCATGTTGTATGCGGCCCGGCGCCATGACGGGCGTATCGATCGTTGATGCAAAGGGAGTCCGCGCCTGGTCCTGAAGGGCGCGCCATGACCATTCGGCGAATGGTATGTATGTGGTGGAGAAGAGGATTAATTGATCCGGATCAATTCCCCGGTGCACGCAGTCTGCAGGTCGCAATGGACCGCATCCGAGAAGTCCAGGCCGTTCTGGACGCACAATTGCCGCACGCTTTGCCGGCGCTGGAGCATGACGGTTTCCGCCGGCCGTTCGAGGAGTTGGGGCGTCACAGTGGGCTGGACGGGAGCGCGATCGGGGGCGCCGTCAAGCCGGGCGGGATCGAGCGTCGGAAGCGCGGCCAGGGCCACGGCAGCGCGGGGCGCGGGTGCCTCGACAACGGGAAGTTCAATCAGCTCACGCCGTGTGATGCGGATCTCCAGACGCTGGCCGATGGCCAGGCGGCTGTCGTGGAGCTTGTTCCACTTCATGAGGTCCTTGACGGAACAGTTGTATTTGCGGGCAAGCGCCGAGAGGTTGTCGCCGGAGCGAACAGTGTGATACTTCTTCGTGGTCACCAGCTTGTACGTGCCGGCTGCGGCCATGCCTGCATTTTCCGTCCGTCCTGCTTCAATTAACGCTTTCGCGTCAGCCGTGACCGCTTCCTCGACCGGCGGCGCTTCCATCAGCCGGCCGGAATGGAACAACGCCGCTGCGGCGTAAGGCAGCAGGACTGCGAATCCGCTGTGCGATACAGGAACATATCCCTTCACGAAGACCGGGTTTAACCGCCGGACCAGCTCGAGGGAGAGGCCCGACCGTTTAGCCACCTCGGCCAGCGACATGCCCTTGTAGATCATGAGGGTATCCATTCGACCGAGGGCTTCCTCCGGATACTTGGGCAATATTTCGTGAGCCTCGTGATAATTCATGAGGTAGCTGGCGGCGATGAAGCCGGGCACGTAGGCCCGCGTCTCCGTCGGCAGATACTTGGCAATTTCCCAGTAATCGTCCGAGCCGGCGCGCTTCATCGCAGCGCGGACGCGGCCAGGGCCGGCGTTGTACGCCGCGAGGGCCAGTTCCCAGTCCCCGAACATCGCGTACAGCCGCTTGAGGAATTTGGCTGCGGCCTTGGTCGACTTTTCAGGGTCCATCCGTTCGTCGAGGTAGGTCGAGATCCGGAGCCCGTATTCCTTCGCAGTCGGTTTCATGAATTGCCACAGGCCGCCTGCGCCCGACCGGGAGATGGCCGTGGGATTGAGGGCGGATTCGACAATGGCGAGGTACTTGAGGTCGGCAGGAAGACCTTCCGAGGCCAGTGCTTGTTCGAAGAGCGGGAAATAGTAGGCGGCCCAGCCAAGCATTTCGGCCGTGTGCTGGGGACGGCTGTTGAAGTAGATGTTGAGGTAGGAGCGAACGGCGGGATTATAAAGCGGCGTGACGATGCTTACGGCCGTCGGGAGTCGTTCCCGGATAATTTCTTCCTGCTCATCCAGCCGCGAACCCGGATTTCCGGCATAGGCCACGGGCATGGACGCCAGCAGGCTGACCCATACGCACAAGGCGACCATTGCGGAAAAGGGGCACGTTCTGTTCATAGGATCTGATAATGGCCTGGACCACTACCGGATTAAGGCGTCACAAAATACCTCAAAACGACCGAACTCGCCTTCAGCCAGTCGGCAAACACGGCCCAGGAGGTACTTTTGAATATATAAAGCATTGATTATTAATTATTATTGCAAAACAAAGGAAATGTTAAAACCTTCCTCGCGGAGCGTTTCATCGATGGCATGCTGGAAAACGGGAGGCAAGGGCCGTGTAGTGCGCTGATGGGCGAAATAGCTATCGGCCGGTCGATTCGACCGGGAATCCTTCCGCGGGCTGGCCGGCCTGGAAATAGAGGGCCAGGTCTGCCAGGGTGGATTCAAGGGAGCGGTAGGCGAATCCGTCCAGGCCAAGGCTCTTCCCGGCATCATACCTGAAGTGGCTGTATAGTTGGCGGACCATTTGCGGGGAAATGCCTGTGCCCGCAAGCCCCCTGAGCCGGGAATAGACCAGGTCGACCAGCCATTCAGGGGCGACCCGAAAGGCGGCGTTCTTACCCATGCGCCGTGATAATTGGGTGAAAAGCTCGTCACAGCGCATTTGGCCGGCGCTGAGTACCCAGCGTTCGCCGCTTCTTTCCAGCCGGAGCAAGCGGCCGATGAAATCAGCCACATCCCTTACGTCGACAAAGCCCGATTCACCCCCGGGCGCCCATCCCGTGTTGCGGTAAACCTGCCCGAGCAATTGCATGCTGGACCGGTCGGGACGGCCTGTACCGAGGATGATCGCCGGAAGGATGACGGATACCGGCATCCCCTCTGCCGCACCGCGCCAGGCTTCCAGTTCGCCGAGGTATTTGGATCGGCCGTAGGGCGTCGACAAGGCATTTTCCAGCCAGTCGGTCCCTTCGTTCAGCAGGGGTTGGTCCGGGTCCTTTCCCAGGGCAGCGATCGAGCCGACGTAAACGAAATGCCGGACGCCGTGGGCCAGGGCGGCATCCACGAGGTCGGCGGTGCCCTGGCGATTGATCGCCAGCAGCAGGTGCTTGTCCCGGCGGAGGTAGGAGACGAGCCCCGCGGCATGGACGACCCATTGCTTTCCGGCCACGACGTCGAGGGCGGCTTGTTTGTCGGGCAGGTCAAGGGGAACCCAATGGACTGCATCGCGAAGTGATGGCGGGACATCGTCGAGCCTGGACCGGTAGGTGCCGGTGATCTGCCGGTATCCGAGTCCCAGCAGATGCCGGATGACATAAAGGCCGAGGATGCCGGATCCCCCGGTGACCAGGATTTCAGGATTCATGCCGTCCAATGTAGTACGCGCCGCCGACACTTTCACGCGCGGCGCCTGTCACGCCGGCAAGGCCATAGGGCCGGCGACGCGTGAAGAGGTACCCGAGATAGGCCATGAGCAGGCATTCCTTGAAGTCGATCACCAGGTCGGGCGGCCGCACGTAGTGGAGCGACCGGGGCCTTCCCAGCGATTCAAGCCGTTCCATCAGGAAGCGATTATGGGTCCCGCCGCCGGTCACCATCACTGAAGCTCCCGCCGATGCGACGTCCGACAAATGCGCGGTGATCATCCGGGCTACGGCTTCCGCCACACTCGCCAGCTGGTCTTTCGGGTCGAGGGCGGAATGTTCCAGGCGCGATAGCCAGGTCCGCTTCACCATGTCATTGGACAGGCCACGAGGTACACCGCCGGCAGGCGGGAACGAATCCGCCAGGGCCTGGACAAGTGATTCATCGGCATGTCCTTCGCGCGCGATCCGGCCGTCAGGATCATACGGTAGGTTGATCTTCGCGGCCAGCCAGTTCAGCGGCTGGTTGCATGGGCCGATGTCCCAGGCCCTGCGCCTGCCATCCGGCAGCCGGACATGGGCGTTGGCGATCCCGCCGAGATTGAGGTACGCGCCGAATTGCGGGAACAGGGCGATATCCGCGGCCGGGGCGAATGGCGCACCCTGGCCGCCGAGGGCCACATCCGCGCCCCGGAAGGAGGTCACCGTGTCAACGCCCGTGATGGCGGCGATCCAGGCGCCGTCCCCGATCTGCGTCGTGAAGCCCGCCTCCGATTCGTGGAAGACCGTGTGGCCATGCGAGGCGATGAGGTCTGTCGCAAGCTGCGTTCGGTGCATCATGCCGAGCACCTGCTCGCCGATGAACCGGCCGAATGCGGCATCCGTGTGCATGAGTTCCCTTCCCGGCATTTCCGGCGTACCTGCGAGTCGCTGGCGCCAATCGGCCGGGAAATCGGCGTGATGGGTGTCCAGGATCTCCCAGGCGGGCATCGCGGGATCCCCGGCGAACCGGCAAATGGCCATGTCGAGCCCGTCGAGCGAACTGCCGGACATGACGCCGATGATGCGGGTCGCCATCGTTATTTCTTGAGGGTATAGGTGTACTTGACCACGGCCTGGATCTGCTCCGGGGTAAGTATACCTTCGAAAGGGGTCATGGTGTTCTTGCCGTTTGTCACCAGCGTGATCCGCTCGGCCTCGGTCAGCACCGATGCCGTGATGTCTTTTGCCCCGTTGAGGCCCAGCTTCCCGTCCGCCCCATGGCACAGGATACAGTATTTCTTGAAGATGGCTTCCCCTTCAACGACCGGATCAGCGTTGCGCTGTCCGCACGCGATGACGGCGGCCATGAGGCCCGCCGCGATGATTAGCTTGTTTGTGATGCGCATACCCCTTTTCTTCACAGCGGGCCAAAACTAAGCACAAAACCGATGCAGGGTCAAATCCGCGGTCCCGCACATGTATGCGCTGCCGGCCTATACCCTGGTATAGCCGCTGTCGACAACGAATGCCC
>CAYMLN010000014.1:0-15064 GCA_964391045.1 uncultured Saprospiraceae bacterium | reverse complement strand
ACAGCTTCAGCGGCGACACCTACCAGCCGAGCTTCACCTACACGTGCGACAACGTACCGGCCTTCGGCACGCCGTTGAGCGTACAGATCTGGGTAGCCGACGGTGGCACGGATGACAACTGCAACGGTACGTTCCAGTGGGCCGAGCGCAACAAGGATTTCTGCACGACGACGATCGTTATCACCGACAATGAAGGTGTTTGCGGCGGCTCGGGCAGCATCCTGGCCGGTGAGGTCATGACGGAAGACGTGGTAAGCGTAGCGCAGGTCGGCGTAAGCCTGAGCGCTCCGGGTCACGTGTTCCCGACGTACACGACGCTGCAGGACGGTAAGTACAGCTTCAACAACATGGTACTGCCGAACAACTTCTCGATCACGGCCGAGCGCAACGACAACCACAAGAACGGGGTGTCGACGCTTGACCTGGTGAAGATCCAGAAGCACCTGCTGGGCATCGAGCCGCTGAGCAGCCCGTACGACCTGATCGCGGCTGACGCCAACAACAGCCAGAGCGTGAGCGCAATCGACCTGGTCGAGCTGCGCAAGCTGATCCTGGGCCTGTACACGGAGCTTCCGGCCAATACGAGCTGGCGCTTCGTTGACGAGTCGTTCCAGTTTGCTGACGTCACGAACCCGTGGCCGTTCAGCGAGGTGATCGATGTGGTCAACAACACGGGCAGCGCAACGGACAAGGACTTCGTGGCCATCAAGGTCGGTGACGTGAACAACACGGTACAGGCCAACGCCAACCAGGTCCTGCCGCGCAACGGCAACGGCATCATCAACTTCGTGGCTGACGACCGCGCCGTCAACGCCGGTGAGGTGGTTACGGTAGCGGTACGCTCGGGCGACTTCGCGTCGATCGAGGGCTACCAGTTCACGATGGAGACGAAGGGTCTGGAATTCCGCGGCATCGAAGGTGGTGCAGTGGAGATGACGGACGAGAACGTAGGCGTGTTCAACGGCATGCTGACGGCCAGCTGGCACAAGGTTGGCGGTGTAAGCACGACGTCGAACGATGTCCTGTTCACGATCACCTTCCAGGCTACGGCCGGCGGCCAGCTGAGCGACATGCTTAGCCTGACGTCGAAGGTGACGGAGGCAGAAGCCTACAACACGTCGGAGGAGATCAAGGACCTGAAGCTGACGTTCCGCGGCAGCGAGGCAGGTGCTGACTTCGCCCTGTTCCAGAACGAGCCGAATCCGTTCAAGGCGACGACGCTCATCGGTTACGAACTGCCGGCTGCCGGCAACGTGACGCTGACGATCTTCGACGTGACGGGCAAGGTGATGTTCGTGAAGGAGCAGGAATCCGTGAAGGGGTACAACACGATCCAGGTGATGCGGAAGGACGTTCCGGGCATCGGCGTGATGTACTACCGTCTGGATGCCGGCGAGTACACGGCGACCAAGAAGATGATCGTGATCGAGTAATCGATTCCATCATAACGCAAAAAGGGCTGTCCCACCGGACAGCCCTTTTTGTTTTTAGTCCGGCCAGGCTGTGCGCCACGGACGAAGGGCGAAGGGCAAAGGGCGAAGGGCGAAGGGCAAAGGCAAGGGCGAAGGGCAAAGGGCAAAGGGCGAAGAGCGAAGGCAAGGGCGAAGGGCAAAGGGCGAAGGGCGAAGGGCGAAGGGCAAAGGGCGAAGGGCGAAGAGCGAAGGGCGAAGAGTGAAGGGCGAAGGGCGAAGGGCAAAGGGGGTGAGGTTCTTTCAGGGGGAGTGCCTGCGGAGGAATGTTGCCGGACTGCCGGGGCTTGGCTATTTTACCTGAATGAAAAGTATCCTCCTTTCTATCCTGCTGGCGCTCCCGGTCCTGCTCTCTGCCCAAACACCTGAGTCGAAGCTGGCGGAGCTGGGCATCACCCTGCCCGCGGCCCCATCGCCTGCGGCTAATTACGTCAATGCCGTGCGCAGCGGGAATCTCCTCTTCCTGGCCGGCAAGGGCCCGACATCGGCCGACGGGACCAATGTCACCGGTAAGGTGGGCAAGGACCTCACCACGGCCCAGGGGGCGGATGCCGCCCGGCTCGTCGCCATCAACCATATTGCTGTACTCAAGACCGAGCTGGGGGACTTGTCCCGCGTCAAGCGGATCGTCAAGGTCCTCGGCATGGTCAACAGTACGCCGGATTTCACGGAGCATTCGAAGGTCATGAACGGGTATTCCGACATGATGGTGGCTGTCTTCGGCGAGAAGGGCAAGCACGCCCGGTCGTCCGTCGGCATGCATTCGCTCCCCTTCAATATCGCCGTCGAGGTCGAGGTGATCGTTGAAGTCGAGGACTGATCGAATGACCGGCTTGCGGTCACGGCAGTTCTTGTGGTATCATTTTTGATCCCTTTTCCGGTGGAGTTGTTTCAACTGACGACATGAAGGCGCTGATCTTTGGGACGTCCTACAGGACGCATCACCGGCCGAGCCTCGAGGCCGCCTTGCGGGCCATGGACCGCCATGGCATCGCGCCTTATGCGGTCGACGGGTATTGGCGGGAAGTCGATATCGATCGCGGCCTGCACGCTGCGGTCAAAGCGTTCGTCGATTTTGACACAACACCCGTGGATGTCGTTATCGCCTTTGGCGGCGACGGCACGGTCCTGGGTGCGGTCACGCTGATCGGCGAACGGGAGATCCCCGTCATGGGGATCAATCTCGGCCGCCTCGGCTTCCTGGCCAGTATCGAGGCCCGTCACACGGAAAGCGCCATCGAGTCGTTTGCTCGCGGCCGCTTCCGCTACGACGAACGCACGATGTTGCTGCTGGAAACGCAATCCCCGGTCTTCGAGGGCATGCGCATGGCGCTCAACGACTTCACCCTGCACAAGCGGGACAACTCGAGCATGATCACGCTGCACACGTATATCGACGGCGAATTGCTCAATTCCTTTTGGGCGGACGGCCTGATCGTCTCGACGCCAACGGGGTCGACCGGATATTCGCTGAGTTGCGGCGGCCCGATCGTGTTCCCGCCCTCCGCCAGTTTCGTGATCACGCCGGTTGCGCCGCACAACCTCACCGTCCGGCCGATTGTCATCCCCGATTCCTCGGTGATCTCCTTCGAAGTCGAGGGCCGCGCCGAAAACTTCCTGTGCACGCTCGACTCGCGGTTCGAGATCGTCACGGCGCAGGATGCGCTTACGGTGCGCAAGGCCGACACCCGGACCAGGCTCATCCAACTCGACGATTACACCTTCATCCGCACCCTCCAGGATAAACTCAACTGGGGGCGCGATACGCGCAACTGATGGCCGACAAACAGCTCACCGTGCAATGGCAGGGGCGGACCCTGACGGCCGACCTGGCGAGGCCCCGGTGCCTCGCCATCCCGCTGCATCACGAGCAGCTGCAGCCCAACGCATTCTTCGCGCCGTTGTATGACGCGTCACCGGTCCGGCATGGCGACTGGGTCGGCGATACCCGGCAGGGCGCCTCGGTCAATTTCTTCAATGTGCGCATCAATCCCCATGGCAACGGGACGCATACCGAATGCGTCGGGCACATCACGCGGGAGCGGCATTCTGTCCATGAGGCGCTCGGCGCCGGCTTCTGGATCGCCCGGCTGATTACGACCATTCCGGTCATGCAATCCAATGGCGACCGGATCGTGGAATCGCTCGACTGGGAACCGGGCATCGAGGCCATCATCCTGCGCACGCAGCCCAACCACCCCGACAAGATGACCCGGCAATACGGGAATACCAATCCGCCTTACCTCTCCGCCGACCTGGCGGGCGACCTGGCCCGGCGCGACGTCATGCACCTCCTGCTGGACCTCCCTTCCGTCGACCGCGAGGAAGACGGCGGGGCATTGGCCGCCCACAAAGCGTTTTGGCAATATGGCGGACAAATGCGGACACGGGCCACGATCACGGAGATGATCTATGTTGCGGACGACATTCCCGACGGCTTATATTTACTTGAGATCCAGATGCCGGCGCTGCAGTTGGACGCCGTTCCGAGCCGCCCGTTTATCTATCCGTTGTCATGAAACCGCCGTTCGAGCACCGGCCTTCCGAAACGTACGACGCCTTCCTCGCGATCGATCCCGTCGCGTACAAGGAGAAGATTGCGTTTATCGAAGAAAACTTCTTCATGCTGCGGGAGCTGGATGCGGATGAATATTTCGACATGATGGTCCTGTACGGCGAGGCGCTCTTCGAGACGGGGGAGTATGCCCGCCAGGCCAAGCTCGCCGATCACATCGTCGAGATGAGTATCGAGCGCAATATCGTGTATCATCGCGGACAGGACGTCTATGCGGAAACCCTTTTCCGGAAGGCCGCCTCGCTGCACAATCTCGACCGCCTCGACGAGGCCGTGCACATCCTGAAAGAACTCGTCAAGATCAATCCGGCCAACGAGAGCTACAAGCTTTTCCTCATTAACTGCGTCATCCGGCAGAAGAAGCCGGCCGTGCGGCCGTACCGGACCACCAGCCTTGTCCTGCTGCTGTCGAGTGTCGTGGTCATCGCCGTCGAGCTGACCCTCGTCCGCGTGTTCTGGCCCAGATGGACCGATGTGGTGGAGCCTGTGCGCAACGGACTCTTCCTGGTCGGCGTCCTGCTGTTGGTCGCGGGGGAGGTGATCGTACGCTATCGCGCCGTGGAGGATGTGTTCTCGTTTACCCGGGAAACGAAGCGGAAGAAAGAAGGGACGGGCGTCTGAGGATTTTGTCCGCGCACCTCACCGCAACATGTTTTTATCGCCGGGGTTATCCTGGCTTCCTTGATTTATCATCATGACCGCGAGCAGTATCCATGGCAGATAAACGGGAAGGAATAGTGCGCGGACGAAACACTACGGCCTGGACGCAATTGTCCGAAGCGCTGAATAGCAACCCATACTATCGCAATGATGCGCTTGCCGCTGCTGCCTGGGCAGAGATCACGCGCAATGCCCCTGATCCATGGGAGATGTTGGACGATCGACGTGTTCCGGTCGGACATCGGCGGGCCTTGGTCGCATTGTTGGATCTCATCAACCGCTACAGGCCCGCATGGGCGTTTCCGCTTCCACCGGTCGCCCCCATGGCTGAATGGGCCGATCGCATCATGCGCGGGGAATCGGAAACGATCATCGATTGGCAGTTCGCCATTGCGGAATCCCTGCATCATACCTTGACGAAACAGGATCAGGATTTCGGTGACAAGCTTTACCGTTTTTATCAAAAGGTACTCGTCATGGCGCCTGACCTTATCCGGGCCAGGGTCATGCTTCTTCTTGCACAAGGACATCCGGACGGCAGGTTCCGCATCCTGGATGACATCGGATTGCTGCGTGAAGCACTTGCGGATCCGCACATGACATCATCCGTCCTTTATCTGTCCGGGCGGCATCCCAGTCTTGCAGCGACATTGAGCACGGAATTCCTGGAGGTCTTTTCAAGTCCATCGTCCGTCAACCTGGATCCGCACCTGCGATTTTACACCGCCGCGTTTCCCGCTGCGGAGATCGCTCGCCGTGCGCTTGCCTGGGACCGGGCAAATCATCCTGCCTGTCTAAGCTGGCTGCTTGTGCTCATGGCCGATCCACGATATGGGGCATTGCGCAATACACTGTGCGAACAGCTGCCCACGTGGTACCGCGATCATCCGGATGTCCGCAGGCGATACTGGCAACTGGCGGCGCAGTGCCCGGAGCTGGACCTGGTAGAACGTGTCGGCCTCCGGCTCGCCCTTGACGATCCTTCTTTCCTCGTTTATTTAGTCCGCGTGCACGTACCGGAGGCGCTGCCCGTACTGGTCGATCACTTTCGCCGGAATTATCCGATGATTGTTCGCGGCGATGGCGGGCTGGAGGTCGTCCAAGCCCTCGATCATTTCCGTGAGTCGGAGATCCGTGCATCAGGCGGCCTGACGGATACCGAATGGTCGACCTTCCGGGATATCCGCGCGAGATTGCAACAGGTCGGTTGACGGAAGCAACGCGGCAAGCAGTAAGGCGTGTCTTGCTTTTTCGTAGCTTCAGTCAGGCAACGTATTTCCGATGAAGCGATCACTCATGTTCTTCAACCTGTTGATGGCCGCATGGGTCAACGCCCAGGGCCTGGTCGTGGACCGGCATGCTGTCGCGCTTTTTGATGACATTCCGGAAGAATACCGACTGGCTGCCGCAGAGTTGCGCATGGTGTTCATGGACCGCTCCGTCGGCTGGAATATCTCCCAGTATCTCGACTGTCTCGCCCAGCCGCATGCCGATGCGCCGAATTTCTGCAAGCGCTTCGAGCATCAGGACCCGGCATACGCCGTCGACCCCGCGGAGGTCTATTGGGCGGGCGAATGGGATCGCACCCGGTGGCGCTATGATTTCTGGCCGGCCAATTGTTCGGAGGACGTGACCTGTTTCATCGATCACATGGCCGGACGCCTCGACTCGTTTGACGTGATGGGCTGCCAGTTTTCCTACCTCGCGGTCACGCCCGGCTCGACGATCGCGGATACCGTCACCGGTTTCTTCGGCACCGAAGGCAATGCCAACAAGGCATCGACCTACCTGGCGTTTGCTGCGGCGCATCCCGACAAGCACGTCATTTGGTGGACCACGTCGCTGGCCCGCGGGATCGGCACGACCGAGTCGGCCTCGTTCAATGACCAGATGCGCGACTATGCCGTATCGCACGACATCATCCTCTTCGACGTGGCGGACATCCTGGCCCATGATCCGGACGGCATGCCGTGTTATGACAACCGGGACGGCGTGACGTACAAGGATGAGAACCATCCGGATGACGGGATCGAAATCCCGGCGATCTGTCCGCAGTATACGACAGAGACGGAGGGCGGTCACCTCGGTGCGATCTCTGCCGGGGGCATACGCGTCGCCAAGGCGTTTTGGGTCCTCATGGCCCGCTTGGCCGGCTGGGAACCTGAGATAACGGCCACGGATAATGCTGGCCGGGCCGCATTCGTCTTGTCGCCGAATCCGGCCGACAACGAAATCAGGCTCCTTCTCCCGTCGACATCGAGGAATACGGATATCGAGATCACCCTCATCGATACCTACGGCCGTTCCCTGCGCTCCTTCCAAGACATCTCACCGGACTCATCAGGGACGATCACGTTGCCCCTCGATGGTGTGGCTCCCGGCATCTGCTTCCTGGCCGTGCGCATGGGTCAATCCCGATTCGTGCAGCGGTTCATCAAGGCGTGATTGTCGAGGAGTCCGCGGGGGCAAGCCCCGCAGCGACACCATTTTGCCACGGGTCTGTATAGAGGCAGGGCTTGCCCCTGCCGAACCTGTAATGCAAACCCCCTGCCGAACCTTACATCACGACCCCTGCCGAACCTATTACCTTTGCCTAGCGCCAATCTTCCACACGCCATGAAGATCATCCCCGTCATTTGTCTGCTGTCCGTTCTCGCATCCGGTGCAGCCTGCAAGAAAGAGCAGGAGCCGATCCTGAAGGAAAAACCTGCCAAGGTTCTCGTGTATTCGAAGACGCGCGGTTACCGGCACGAGTGTATCGAGCCTGGCTTCCAGGCGATGCGGTCGTATTTCGCTCCGGGCAAGATCGAACTGACGGGTACGGAGGATTCGACCTGGTTTGCCGCAGATCGGTTGTCCGGTTATGATGCGGTCATGTTCTTCCAGACGACGGGGGATGTGCTCAACGCGGAACAGGAAAAAGCGCTCGAACAATTCATCCGCTCGGGCAAAGGGTTCATCGGGGTGCATGCCGCATCCGATACGGAATACGAATGGCCGTGGTATGCCGGGCTTGTCGGTGCGCAGTTTGCCTCGCACCCCGACATCCAAAATGCGGTCGTAGTAAAGCGCGATACCGTGCATGCCAGTTGCCGGCATTTGCCCGACCGATGGACGCGCCATGACGAGTGGTACGATTTCCGCGCGTTGCCGACCGGGGTGAATGTCCTCTTGTCCGTCGACGAGGCCACGTACCAGGGCGGCACGCACGGGGCGGATCACCCGGTGTCGTGGTATCATGCCTACGACGGCGGACGCGCCTTCTACACGGCGATGGGGCATACGGTGGAGAGTTATGCGGACACGCTTTTCCTTCGGCACATCCTGGAAGGCACGAAGTGGGCGATCGGCGTGACACCCCGCTAAGGGCAGGCCTAGCATAGCTTCGTCGAAGCCTGTCCAAGCGGCACCTGATCGGCAGGATGCAGGCAGGTCAAGGTTTTCCGTAACTTTGCGCCACCGCAAGCGGAATTCATTGCCTGCGGAGTCAACGTTCTCATGTCATCATTTGCAGAAATGGGGCTTCGGCCCGAAGTCCTTCGCGCACTGACCGAAATGGGCTTCGAGCAACCGACGTCCATCCAGGCCAAGGCGATCCCGTCCATCCTGGCCTCCTCGCGCGACCTGATCGGCCGCGCCCAGACCGGCACCGGGAAGACCGGCGCTTTCGGAATCCCGATCGTCAATCACCTTGACCCACGTGCCGGACACGTGCAGGCGCTGATCCTGTGCCCGACACGCGAGCTCTGCCTGCAGATCACCCGCGAGTTGCAGTACATGGCCCAGTTTGTCCCGGAGATCAAAGTCATTCCGGTCTATGGGGGATCGAGCATGGATACCCAGGTATTTGCCCTCAAGCAGAAGGGCCAGATCGTCGTCGGGACACCGGGTCGGACGCTCGACCTGATCAATCGAAAGAAACTGAAGCTCGACCAGCTGCGCTGGCTGGTGCTGGACGAGGCCGACGAGATGTTGTCCATGGGTTTCAAGGACGACATGGACGCCATCCTGGCGACGACGCCGACGGAGAAGCAGACCCTGCTCTTCTCGGCCACGCTGCCAAAGGAGATCAAGCACATGGTCGACACCTACATGCAGGATCCGGAGGAGATCAAGGCGGAGAAGGTGCAGACCGGCGCGGATAATGTCACGCACCACTTTTACGAGGCGCAGGCCAAGGACCGGTATGTCGCCCTGAAGCGCATCCTCGACTACTACCCGTCGATCTATGCCATTGTCTTCTGTCGCACGCGCGCGGAGACGAAGGAGCTCGCCGAACGGTTGTCGACCGAAGGGTATAATGCCGATGCGCTGCATGGCGACCTGAGCCAGGAGCAGCGCGAGTATACCATGGCGCGGTTCCGCAACCGCAGCCTGCAGTTGCTCATCGCCACGGACGTCGCAGCCCGCGGCCTGGACGTGCAGGACCTGACGCACGTCATCAACTACAACCTGCCCGACGATCCGGACGTGTACATCCACCGGAGCGGCCGCACCGGCCGGGCGCACCGCAAGGGCATTTCCGTCTCCATCATCCACAGCCGCGAGTTCTACCGGTTGCGCGACCTCGAGAAGCGCGTCGGAAAACCCTTTGAAAAGAAACGCATCCCCACCGGCCCGGAGATCTGCGAGAAGCAACTGTTCCATCTCGTGGACAAGGTGGAGAATGTCGAAGTGGATGAGGTGCAGATCAAGCAGTACCTGCCCGCCATCTTCAGCAAGCTCGCGTGGCTCGACCGCGACGAACTGATCAAGCGGTTCATGTCGATCGAGTTCAACCGCTTCCTGGATTATTACCGCGACGCGCGGGATATCAACCTGGGATCCGCGAAGCCCTGGGAAAAGGGCGAAGGGCAGCGTGCAAAGGGTGAATGGGGTGAGCGGAAAACGGCGAACGGCGAACGGCTAACGGCGGAAGGCAGAGGGCAAGGTGCAGAGGGCAGAGCGCATAGGGCAAAGGGCGAGGAGCCCAAGGCAAAGCGTGAATGGGAGGATCGGAAACCAGCAAACCGTGCGTCTAAGCCGGTAAAGGGTGAGTGGGAACAGCCCCGGGAAGCTGCCGTTGGAAAGAAGAAGAAAAGTGCCGATAGCCCGGCGTGGATGGGAGATGTGGAATCGGCCCGGAAGCAGGCGGATAAACCGGAAGAATGGTCGCTGGAACAGCGCATTGAGCAACGCCTGAGCCGGTCCGACGCGGATGAAGCAGCAAAAGGAAAGGCGAAGCCGGAGGAAAAGACGAAGAAGAGTCGCCGGAAGGAAATGGAGGATCCCTGGACGGATGAATCGCAGGTGCGCTGGTCCGACGAGGATGCCCAGCGTCCCCGGCCCGCCAAGCGGGGCGCTGACCGGCCGAAGGTTTCCTTCGCCCGTATGGCCATCAACCTCGGCACGGCCAACCACTTTACGCCGAAGGCATTGCTCGCCTTGGTCAATCAGTATCTCCCGGACCAGGCGACCCAGATCGGCAAGATCGACGTCCAGTACCTGCACACCCTGTTTGACGTCGACGCGGACTACAAGGACCAGGTCGTCACGGCCTTCAAGAAGGCCAAGTACAAGGGCCAGAAAGTCGACGTCGACGAAGTCAAGTCCAAGAAGAAAAAGTAAGCCCGTGCAGTGGGCCGGTGGTTGCACCGCCGACCATGGTCGAAAGCGAAGCGCTTGACCCCAATCATGCAGTGGGCTGGTGATTCTTGCAGTGGGCCGGTGGTTGCACCGCCGACCATGGTTGAAAGCGAAGCGATCGACCTGAATCTTGCAGTGGGCCTTTGGCTGTACCTTAGTCCATGGTTGAAGGCGCAACCTTCAACCAACAGCAATACAAACAGCAATACATTGTCCAATGTGGCTCATCCTCTTCCTCGGCGCCCTTTTCATCGCGGTGGGCCTTCTCGTGACCAAGAAGAATGCGGCACACGTGTTCACCCGGTATTCAAAGCTGCCGTACAAGGAGCGTAGCGCCGTCGATGCCACACAGGAAGCCGTTGCCTTCCGACGCTTTCACTTTTTTCTTGGCGGCTCGCTGATCCTCTTCGGGCTGGCCATCTACTACCTGCTCGATCCGACGGCAGGCATGCTGTTTGCCGTGTTCTATCCGCTGGCCGGCTACCTGTTCTTCATGGCCCGAAGCTACCGTCAGGCGTCAGGCAAGGAAGCCCGTGCGCTCACCTTCGGCATCGTCATACTGACAGGGTCGATCGTGCTCGTCCTGCTGTTGATGCGCTGGGGATTTTCGGCCAACGAGATCCGGGTGTCCACCGATACGCTCGAGATCACAGGGCCCTACGGAGAGATGATCCGCGCAAGCGATATCGCTTCGGTGACGGTCGTCGACAGCCTGCCGGATATCAAGTTGAAGAAGAACGGCTTTGCCGTTGGTCGCATTGCCAAAGGATATTTCCTGCTCCGGGGCGGGGAGACGGTCAAACTTCTCGTGGATGGGAAAGTCGGTCCTTACCTCCGCATCAAGCGAATCACGGGTGAAGAATTGTACTATCGTTCGTCCTCCATTTCCGCAGCCCATGTGGCGCAAGAGATCCGGCGTGTGAAGCCCGATCTCCTGCCGGGGGAGTGATACCCGCCTCATCGGTCCGCAGCCCTCCGTCTTTCCATTTGATCTTTTCCCCCGCCGACCGCGTACTCCTTTCTTGATTATCTTTTCAGGGTATTGCCCGCCTTCATCCTCACCCTGACATGCTCCTCGCCATGGCGTACAAGACCCCGCTCGACATGTTTTACCACTGGGAGTCGACGACCCCGGACAAGGTCTACCTGAGCCAGCCGATCCAGGACGAATGGCACACGTGGACCTGGCACGAGGCGGGGCAGGAAGCGCGCAAGATGGCAGCCTATCTCCAGTCTCTCCAACTTCCCGCCGGGACGCCGATCGGATTGGTGTCCAAGAATTGCGCCCACTGGATCATCACCGACCTGGCGATCATGATGGCCGGCCATGTGTCCGTGCCCCTCTATCCCAACCTGACCGCCGAGACCGTGCGCCAGATCCTGGACCATGCGGCGACGCCGGTATTGTTTGTCGGAAAACTTGACGACTGGCCATCGATGGAGCCCGGCGTGCCGGACGGGATCACCCGGATCTCGTTTCCGCTTTATACGCATGACGGATACCTGCAGTGGGATGACATCCTGAAGGGCCACCGGCCAGTGGAGGAGAATGTGGTGCGCCATCCTGACGAGCTCATGACGATCATCTATACGTCGGGAACGACCGGCGTGGCCAAAGGCGTTATGCATTCATTTGCCAACGTGGCGTTTGCCGGCACGGAGGCGGTGGCATACATGGACATGAGTGCCCAAAGCGTATTCTTCTCGTACCTCCCGATGGCGCATGTCGGCGAGCGATTCGTCGTCGAGACCGGGGGACTCTATTGCGGCGGGACGATCTATTTCGCGGAGTCGGTGGAAAAGTTCGCCGGCAATCTGCGGCATGTCCAGCCCACGATCTTCCTCGGCATCCACCGGATGTGGAAGAAATTCCAGGAAGGCGTCTTCATGAAGCTCCCGGAAGAGAAGCTCAACCGACTGCTCCGGATCCCCATCGTATCGGGCTATATCAAGCGCAAGATCCGCCATGCCCTCGGCTTCTCGCGGCTGCAGCGGATCTTTACTGCCGCGACGCCCACGCCTCCCGAATTGCTGGAGTGGTACAAGTCCATCGGGGTGAATATCCTCGAGGGATATTCGATGACGGAAAATTTCGGGTATTCGCATGCCAATCCGCCGGATCGCATCCGCATCGGGTATGTCGGCACACCCATGCCGAAATGCGAGGTCAAGCTTGGCGAGCATAATGAGGTCCTGGTGAAAAATGCCGCCGTCATGCAGGGGTATTACAAGGAGCCCGAGATGACAAAGGAGACGTTTTCGGAGGATGGTTTCCTGCGTACAGGCGATGAAGGCCATATCGACGAACACGGATATCTCCGTATCACCGGGCGAACCAAAGACATCTTCAAGACGGCGAAGGGCAAGTATGTCGTCCCCACCCCGATCGAGATGAAGATCGCGGCCAGGTCGAACGTCGAGTTCTGCTGCGTCGTCGGCGTGGGCCTGCCCCAGCCGGTGGCCCTGGTGACCTTATCCGTACATGGGCATTTGGTTCCCATGGAAGAACTCAGCCGGCAGTTTGAGGCACTGCGACAGGAGATCAATGCAACCCTCGACCCGCATGAGCAATTGGAGAAGATCATACTTCTCAAGGATACCTGGACAGTTGACAACCAACTGCTGACCCCGACGTTCAAGTTGCGCCGAAAGGATATCGAACACCGCTACCAGGTCGATACCGAGGCATGGTATCATCAGCCGGGCGGTATTATATTTCAGGCCTGATCGCACCATCCATTGAACCACCCTATGTTTCGAGATCCACGACCACTCCTTTTTCTCCTCGCCCTGATCGGCGTGTTGCCCGCGAGCCTTGCCTCGCCGCAGGACACGACCATCGTCTTCCGGAAGCTTCCATATCAGGAAGTCTTCAACGTAGCCGCGCAGGAAGGCAAGCCCGTGATGCTGTATTTCCATTTCGACGGTTGCGGCGCATGCCTCCAGATGGAGAAGACGGCATTCAAGGATCCTGTCGTCTATGAGTTCTTCAACCGGAATTTCGTCAACCTCGACGTCAACACCATTCGCGGCGAGGGCGTGGAGACCAATAAGATCTGGCAGGTCACGTTGCATCCGACGTTCCTCTTCCTCGACGAGGAAGGCGACGTGGTCCACCGCATCGTCGGCGTGTTCGATTCGGACGAGTTCATGGATCATGCGCGCCGGGCCCTCGGCGGCGAGTCGACGTATGCGAAGATGGTGGCCGAGTATGCGGCCGGCCGGCGCGATCCCGATTTCCTGTACAACTATTGTTACCTCCTCCGGGATGCGAATGCCCTGACCCCCCGGGAGATCGGCGAATATCTCGGCACGCAGTCGGAGGCCGACCTCGGCTTGGAGAAGAACGTGCTGTTTATCTACGAATTCGCCTTGCATCACTTCGAGGTGGCCGTCCCGTTCGGGAGTCCAGCGTACAATTTCATGTTGATCCACCAGGATACGTTTGCCACCTATTATTCGCGTGAACAGGTGGAGACGCGCCTGCTGTGGATCGCCCATCGGTCCGCCCTCGACGCGATCGAGGTGCTCGATGATTCGATGTTCAATGCTGCCTTGCGGGTGATCGAAGCGCTTCCGCAGCGCGACGCGTATCTGTTTGATGAGGTCGACGGGCGAACGACGGGCGCGATCTTCAACATGGATATTCCCATGCAACTGAAGATGGCGTATGCCCGGCGCATGGGCGACCTGAGGGCATATCGAGACATGGCTACGGCCTATGTCAAGGACCATTGGAACGAGGCCGGCCCCCTGAATGAAATGGCTTGGGGCCGTTACCTCGACAACGATGATCCCGAGGACCTCAAGGAGGCGCTCACCTGGAGCAAGCGTTCGCTGGAATTGGAAGACGCCTATGCGTACAACGACACGTATGCGGCGTTGCTCTACAAGACTGGGCACTACAAGAAAGCAAAGAAGTACGCGGAGAAGGCCATTTCGCTGGCCGGCAAGAGCGGGGAAGATCCGACGGAGACGCAAGCCTTACTGGAGATGATCAATGCTGCCCTGGGGAAGTGATTTCCTGGCGCAAGGAAGTACGTCGGCGAGGACGTGGCTGCACGGAAGGAGATTGGATTTCATTTTTTCTCATTCACGATAACTGGATACGACATGGCTTTTCGATTTACGCTCACCATGCCCATCGTCATGTTGTCTTGGCTCGTTTCGGCCCAGACCAACATGCAGTTCTCCCATCCCGACATGCTTGCGGTCCTCAAGGGGAACTATGATCCCCAGGCCTATGCCGCGACGCTGGTCCTGGATGAGCCGGACCTGATCGCCGCCGCGCTCGGAGCGGAGATCAGTCCCGACTCGATGAAGGCGTATCTCTTCGAGCTTGATCAATTCGAGAACCGCAACACGGCATCGGACACCTTGTCCGAGACGCGCGGCATCGGGGCAGCGCAACGGTGGGGAAAGCGTCGGTTTGACGCCATCGGCGCGCGATATGATAATCGCCTGCTCACCGGCTATTTCCAGTTTGACCAGGATGTCTGCGGTATGCTGCGGCATCGCAACGTCGTGGCCCTGCTTCCGGGCCGTCGCGGGCTGAGTTCCGGGACGGTGGTCATCGAGGCGCACCTCGACAGCCGATGCGCGGACAACTGCGACACCGACTGTTTGGCGCAGGGCATGGAAGACAACGGCAGCGGTGTCGCGCTCGTGCTTGAGCTCGCGCGCGTCCTGTCCCGGTTCACGTTCGACCATTCGATCCTGTTCGTGCTGACCACCG
>CAYMLN010000013.1:10753-15123 GCA_964391045.1 uncultured Saprospiraceae bacterium | reverse complement strand
ATGCGTCACCTACTCCTTCCCGCCATGTGTGCCATCGTCATGCTTGGTTTCTGGTCCTGTTTCGGCAAGAAACCCGCCCGCCCCACGCTTGAGGAATTCATTCCACAAGCCACGGGCGGCGAGTTGACCTACGTGTCCGCGATCGTTGATCTTGATCCGAAGCGCCTGGTTGACCACAAGAAAAAGATCATCCTCGCCGACGCCCGCGATTCCCTCGTACAGCTCACCGTCGTAGCCGTGACGTCGGCGCCCGACTTCGGGCTGGACCCGGCCGCACTGCGCGAACAACTGACTGCCCGGCGGGAAGAAAAACGACAGGCGGAGGGCCTGTATGCGGCCTTCGCGGCGGCAGGCATGCCCGATGTCAGCATCGCCGTGATCGAAGGCCATTCCTACATTTTTCTCTATGCCGAACCCATGCCTGAAAACCGGGAATCGATAACGCCCAGGCTGCTTGAGGCGATGCGTGAACAGCGGGCACTCGTTCCTGTCCGCTTATGGGTGGAGTGGATGGATCCTGCGACACTGCGGCAGGAAACCGGACCCATTGTCCCCTATGGCTATTGGCATCGCGGCGACACATACCATGCGCGGCATCGCCTGGTCGCGGGTGCGGTGGACTGGGCCGACGACATCACGCCGGAAGACCTGTCGAAGACCTGGTCGACGAACACGGAGAGCGACAGGATGAGCCGCTATGCCGACGAGGCCTTTGCCGCCGTGCAGGCCTGGGCGGGCAAGGATTCGTCACGTCCTTCAGACTTCGTTCGCGACAGCTACGTCATCTGGGCGGATGAGGATCAACCCATCAAGGTCCATTTTGCCTTTCCGTGCGCCGGCGGTTCGCCGGACAATCAGCCGGACCAACCGGTCGGGTACGTGACCGGCGTGTATGATCCGGACGCCCATACATTTACGGGCATACACACGACCGATTCGCTATGACCGATGAAACCCGCTTTGCCGATACCGGCCAGGCGCTGTCCGACCTCGCCACCCATTTTGTCGTGGCATGTCCGCGCTGCGCCGGCAAGGCCTGGGTACGGCCGCACGAACAATCCTGGCGGTTGACCTGCACGGCCTGCTTCCACGTCGAAGAACCGGGACGCTGGTACGGCGCCATGACGGCCTATGTGTCCGTCAAGTGCCGCGAATGCCACAACCACCTGACGCGGAGTGCCCCCGTCGATGGTACCTGGAAAAAGCTGAAGATGAAGTGCGACAAGTGCGGCGACGAATGTGAGTACGAGGCCCACCTGTCCCGTCACTGGAAACATAATGGCATCATGACCGACCCGGTCTTTGGCCTGCCCTTATGGTTGCAACAGGAGATGTCTGACGAACTGTTCTGGGCCTTCAACTACGAGCAACTGGACCTGCTGGAACAGTATGTCAGGGCCAGGTTGCGGGAGCGCGGGATCAGTCCGCGAAACACGATCAGGAAGAGCAGTTCCATGGTCGCCCGGCTGCCATCCTTCATCACCGGCGCGCATCGGCGGGAGGAGGTGCTTGCGGTGATCGATAAGTTGCAGCGGAAATAGATTCCCATCTGCGGTTGGATGAAAATGGAAAGCCCGGCACTCAACAGCGCCGGGCCTTCCTGTAAAAGCTTTTATAAGGTCAGCCCCTTATTTGACGACCATCAACTGGCGCGTGATCATCTCGCCGTTGGTCACCACGGTGACGTAGTGCATGCCATTGCTGAAACGGCCGTCGCGCAGGGATACCGAAAACTCGGCCTGCCGGACGTCGAGCGGCTGGCTCAGCACCAGGCGACCGAGGTGGTCACGGACGTAGAGATGTGCGCCGGGCACGAGCCCGTGGACGTGGATGTTGATCACGTCATTGGCCGGGTTGGGTGTCACGTCAAAATAGTAGGTGTACCCATTTTCCGTCTCGATGAGCGGGCCGCCGGCATCCTGGGCGGTATGCGCGACATCCTCGTTGTTTGCCATGGGATCGATGTCCCGGACATCCCGTGTCGCACTGTAGTTCCCGCCACACAAGCCCCAATAGCATCCGCCGTGGTTGCCGATGTGGGCATTGGCGCCGGCAAGTGGCAGGCAGAGTTGCTGAACATTGTTCGGATTGCCGGCGGGCACGTGACAGACCAGGTATTTGCCATTGCCGCAGGTGGCGCAATTCGGATCCGGTATGGTCGGGCAGGCGTCGCAGGCGTCGCCGATGCCGTCTCCATCGCCGTCGGCCTGGTTGGCGTTGGCCGTATCGATGCAGTTGTCATCGCAATCAGGCACTCCGTCTCCGTCAGAATCAGAATCAAACCTAAGATTATCCACAAAATTGCCGCAGGACTGGTTACCACATGTTCCTGTTACTGAGATTAATTGGATTCTTGTCATACTAGAAGTGGCTACATAATCACCAGAATAAACCTGCCACGCGCCAGTCCCGGTAGTCATGAGGATGGAATAATCATAAGGTTGATTAGCTGGGCCAAAAGCGATTCTTGCTTGGTCATTCGAAAAGCGACCGCGGTGGGCTATAGACCATGTGTAGGTTTTTCCAGGCGTTGTTGCAATATCCTGAAACCATGTATCAAGACCGTCGACATTAAGCTCCGCAAAGCTCACTCCCTCATAAGGCGGTGGATACAGGTCGCCACCCCAAATCTCCAGTGCCCCACCTTGGGCTTGCCATCCACTGGTGCCAGAGGAATACCACTGTGCTCCTGATGGACCGTACTCGAAACCACCATTTTGAAGGCACTGGGCGGGGAGAATCTGGAGTGGCCCAAAAAAGGCGATTAACAGGACTAAAAGTGTGAATCTGTGTTTCATGATAAAAGCAATTATAGGTTGGTGAATAAAATCAGGGACCAACTTGCCCCTGAGGTAAACAGTGCTCAAGTTGGCAAGAACCGACCGCCAAATTCCGGCAAGGAGGTAGCAAAATCCGTCAATCCGCTGAGGGAAGGTGCCCGAAGCGAATCTTGTAACTCCGGGAAAAGGTACGAGCATCGCTGTAGCCTGATCGGGCAGCCACCTGGGCAATGGAGTGGCATTCCCGCCGCCCGAGAAGTTCGCGGGCATGGCGGAGCCGGATCTCCTGGAGATACTGGATCGGCGTGAACCCGGTGAGCCGCTTCACCTGCCTGAGCAACGTGGACTCGCTCATCGCAAACTGCGCCGCCAACCGGGGTATGGACAATGTCGCGTCTGAAAAATGAGCGCGGACAAAATTGTCAAAACCCTCCAGCCATTTACTATCCGGCTCGGAAAGGTGTCTGAAAGATGTATGATAATCCAGTACCGGCCCGGTCTTTGAATGCCGGACAGGACGGTTCTTCAGGAGATTCGCGATGCGCAGTTTTAACTCCTCCGCGTCAAACGGCTTGACGATAAAGTCATCCGCCCCGGAGCCCAGGATCAGCAGCTTGTCCTTCCGATCCGCCCGCCCCGTCAACATGATGACAGGAATCTGTCGGAATCGCTCATGCGCTTTCAGCGCCTCCAGGAGATGCAACCCGTTCATGACGGGCATCTGCAGATCGCTGATGACCAGATCGATCCCAACGTGTCCGGGCGTGGCCATCGCGAGCATGTCCAGGGCATCCCGGCCATGATCGGCGGTGACGACCAGATACCTGTCCGAGAGGATCATCCGAAGGTAATCCTGCATGTCGTGATTGTCCTCCACGGCAAGGATCGTAGGCCTTTTCGACTGAAAGACGGGCATCAGCTCATCGCATTTTGCGGAATACGATGGAGCATGTCCTTCGCTGTGCAAGGCCTAATGTCCCGTTTGCATGTGAGATTACGTGGATTGGCGTTCAGCAGGCATATCACCGCCGAAATGCCGCAGGGAAGTGGCATACTTTGCATATTGGTTATTCGCAGCGCGCAGGGACGGTCAAAAAGAGAATCGTGCGCCTGGCGTGGTCAAGATAATCAACCCAACCATGCCCCCTTCTCTTAGCCTTAAAAAAAGCGCCTTCCCGGGTCTCGCCGGAAAGGCGCTGCTTTACTGGCAATGAATCAATTACTCATGGACCACTTTGCGTGACGAAATCCCGTTCGTCCTCTCGAGGCGCACGAAGTAGATGCCCCTGCTGATGGCGGGCGTATTCGACCGATAGGTTTCTACACCTCTCGCCGCCTGGCCTTCCATTGGTAGCAGTACAAGGCAGGGGCTCAGCCGCCGAAAAGACATGCGAGAGACGGACTTGGGAGGATAAAACGAGCATGATTCGCCGGATGCCTGCCCATGCGCTATTCCAAAGACATATCGGTGGTTCCCACGGAATAGCTGTCTTTGAATCAGGGGGAGAGGATGCAGGTGGTGGCCATAAACACAAAAGCCACCCTGAGGTGGCTTTGTTCGTGGGCGCACACGGATTCGAACCGCGGACC
>CAYMLN010000013.1:5087-10653 GCA_964391045.1 uncultured Saprospiraceae bacterium | reverse complement strand
GCCACCCGGAGGTGGCTTATTTGTGGGCGCACACGGATTCGAACCGCGGACCCTCCCGCCGCACGCGCTTCCAAGGGAAGCAAGGGCGTGGCGGGATGCCCTGAACCGGCCCTTCAACCCTCCTCGATAAGCCTTTGGATCCGTTGTCTGGACTTCCAGGACTTGATCGTTCGCTCCAGAGCGTAGGCTTCTTCCTCGCTCGCTGTCGATCTCGACCAGACCAGTTCCCAATCCTTCACTTTCCCGGTAAACCCGTCGTGATCGGAAAGGTGTCTTCGCATTCGCTCTTCCAGCGTAAGGCCGGTATGGCCGATATAAAATCGGTCCAATGTCAGGGAGTATAGGATGTACGTGTAAGCCATAAACACAAAAGCCACCCGGAGGTGGCTTATTTGTGGGCGCACACGGATTCGAACCGCGGACCCTCTGCTTGTAAGGCAGATGCTCTGAACCGGCTGAGCTATGCGCCCGTTTCCGTTAAACGGAGTGCAAACATAATACCTCTATCCGGAAAAACAAAATCCATCCGAATGCCCTCCGCAGGAGTCCGGGCGTGCCATCTAAGGCGCTGAATATGAATGCCATCGGTCTTCCTTTGGTGGGCGCACGGCCAACCTGTGCAGTCGCCCCCAGGCGCATTCGTACAAGCAGTCATTGCGCCCTCGGGGCGCGATGTTCCGCCAATGACGAACGTCCGGGTCATGGCACCGATCCAACCGGCAATGCGATGTGGCGGACGCAGGGCTTACGGATTCATGCCTTTGCCCTCTTGCCTAAACCGTAATGTCAACCGGCTCCAAAGGCAAGGAGGTGTAACTAAAAAATGACACATTGAACACCCGTATAATGGTGTATTCACGACACATAATCGGGCCGTTGCGAGGTGGCTTTCCCTACCTTTGACCCCGAATTCATCCATACATTAAAGCTTCAACCTTATGAACCGTTTCCTTGGATTATTCGCCATCGCGGCACTGGCCAGCCTCGGGCTGTCCGGCTGCTATCCGGGTGGCGCGGACTTCACGGAGGACCTGGATCTCGTCTATACCAATTATGACGACCAGTTCAACTTCGAGAGCCGGAACACGTATGCCCTCCCGGACAAGATCGTCGTCGACATCGAGATCAACCAGATCACCGGCGACACGACGTACGAATACATGAAAGACGTCTATGCGCAACCGATCCTGGCGCGCATCGATGCCAACATGGCCGACTATGGCTGGACGAAGGTCAACGTCGATGCGGATCCGGATGTCCTGCTCATGCCCGCGGGCATCAAGAACACGACCTACATCTATTATTACTGGTACGACTGGTGGTACGGCGGCTATTGGCCGGGCTGGGGCTGGTATTACCCGCCGTCCTGGGGTGTAAGCAGCTACACGACCGGCACCTTGCTGGTGACCATGGCCGATCCCACGAACGACAGTCCGATCGGCCAATCCTCGACGGCCTGGCTGATGGCCGGCAATGGCTTGCTGACCAACTCCGGCAATATCGACCGCGTCCTGAGCGCCATTGATCAGGCCTTCCAGCAGTCACCTTATCTGAACAAAAACTAATCCGCCGCCTACCATGAAGAAGTTAACCTATAGCCTGACTGTCCTGCTGGCGTGCGTTGTGACGCTGGCGACCGCCCAGAGCAACACGTCCGTCACCTATTCGATCGGTTTCGGCACCGGCGATCTCGGCAACTACATCGAAAAGCCGAGCTTCCGCGGCTTCACCATCGACTACCGCAAGCTCGTCAACACGAACCTCGGCATCGGCGTCAGCGGCGGATGGAACGTGTTCTACGAAGAGAAACCCTACGATGTCTACACCGCCGGCACAGAGTCGCTGGCCGGAAAGCAATACCGGTACAGCAACAACTGGCCGATGCTGGTGAGCGCAGACTACTATTTCAGCCCGGGCGAGAAGATCAGCCCGTTTGTCGGCCTCGGGACCGGTGTGATCTACACCCTCCGCGAGACGGATATGGGCATTTGGCGGGCCGAACAGGATGCGTGGAACTTCGCGCTCCAGCCCCAGATCGGCGTGCAGTTTAATCACTCGATCATGAGCGGCACGACGATCATGCTGAAGTACTACAACGGCTTCGCGGCCGGCGACCTGGATGAGCCCCAGTCCTACCTGGCCCTCAACATCGGCTTCGTCTTCCGCCAGCCCTAAGTGCTCCGAACGAATACCTTGGTAAAGGCCTGCCGGTAACCCGGCGGGCCTTTTCTTTTCCTTCCCAGCCACACCACGCATTGCATAATGCCGAACCTTGCTTGTAGAATGGTTACGACGTCAGGCTTGGCCCGCAGGCGCGTAAATTGCAGGGTCATGCCCTTGCCTATGATCCTTCGCATGCGAATACTTCTCGTGATCGCCATCCTCGCGCAGTGGTGTGGCCGCGCCGGCGCGCAGGACAATCATTATGCCTGGATGCAGTTCGGCTCGCGCAACTCGATCCTCAACAATGCGTCCGTCTGCCGCTTCGAAGACCAGTCTGCCGTGATCATGAACCCGGCGACCCTGTCTGCCGCACAAGCCTCGAGCTTCAACTTCAACACCAACGCGGTCGGCATCAATTTCATCAAGTTCACCAACGGCCTCGGACAAGGCTTCACGATCCGCAGCAGCAACCTGAACATCCTTCCCTCCATGGCGTCAGGCGTGATCAAGCCGAAGCGGGCGGAAAGCGACATCGTCATCGGCTATGCCATCTATGCCACGAATAACGACCGGCTCAATTTCTCGGACAGGGCCGAGGCCCGGTATGACCTGATCCCGGAAGCGGAAAGCGCCGGCGACGAGAACTACATCGCCCAGTTCAACATCATCAACATCCTCGACGAGATGACCGTCACCGCCGGGCTCGGCTGGACGTTGGCCGACAACCTGGCCCTGGGCATCTCCCAAAATTTCATCTATCGGTCGCAGGAGTTCAGCCGGAAGTACTCGGCGTATGCCATCCCCTCGACGAGCACCGGCGCCTCCGTCGACCTGGTAGGGGTCAACCAGGACTACTACGCCCGGTACTACCGGATCCTCACGTATACGAAGATCGGCCTGACCGCAACCCTGTCAAACTGGGACATCGGCCTGACGGTGACCACCCCGACGCTGGGCATCATGGGCACTGGGTATGTCCTGGCCGATTACGGCCTTGACAATGTCCGCATTGAGGATGATCCGGCATCGCCGCGGAAGAGCTATCTCGCCAACGGCGAATTCGACAAGCTCAAGGCGAAGTACGCCTACCCGGTCAACCTGGCGCTCGGCGTCTCGCGTGCATTTGGCAATGTGCGGTTGTATGGTAGCCTGTTCTGGTACGCGCCGCTTCAGCGCTACAACATCCTCGATCCGGACGAATCAGCCGGATTTGTCCAGCCGCCGGGCGGAGGGAATCCCGCTGCCCCGGAGGAGTTTCTGAACCTTTGGTCGCAGAACCGAAGCGTGGTCAACGGCTCGGTCTCCGCGGACTGGTCAGTCCGTCCGGACTTCCACGTGTTGGCTTCCTTCCGCAGCGACGCCCGTTTCGGGGTACTCGATCCGGAGGCCTTCGGCCGCAACCCGGCGATCAAGCAATGGGACAACTACCATTTCACCGGCGGGGTGCAGAAGGAATTCGGATGGAGCGAGGTGGTGGTGGGATTCCGATACACGCGGGGTTTCCGCGACGATTACCCGCAGCCGATCAGCTTCGAGGACCCGACGGAAGACAACCTCTTCCTCGGCGAGCGCGGCACCGGGACGATGATCGCCAACGGGCTACAGCTCCTCCTGAGTTATACGTTCACGTTTGGGAAAGCGGCCGGGAATCCCTGATCCTCACTTCACGACCAGGATCTTCGTCACCAGGGCATCCGGCTTGGAGAAATCCGTCCCGGCATTGGTGGAAAACACGAGATAGACGCCCGTCTCGGCCATCCGGCCCTTGAGGTCGCGACCATCCCAGATCGCCTGGCCGCCCAGGGCCTGCGTCTCGAAGAGGATCTGGCCGCGAATGTCGGTGATCTTAACGTTGGCATCCTCTGCCAGGCCGCGGATGGCAATGGGTCCCTCGTAGTCCGGCCGCACGGGATTCGGGAACGCATAAACCTCGGCGGAATGCGTGAATTCCCCGTCGATCGCATCCGTCCGGTAACTCATGATCCCGCCATTCGTGGCGATGTATACAAGGCCGTTGGTCCCGTCGATCGCGATATCGATAATACGATCATTGAGCAGCGGGCTGTTGTCCGTATTGAACACGGCAACTTCCTCATTGCCCGCCGGTGACTGGACGAAAACGCCGCTCCCCGTGCCGAACCATTTCCGGTTGGCCCCGTCGACAGCGATCGCGTAGACGGTCTCTTCGCCGAGGAGGTAATTGAGCACGCCGTCCTGCTCCACGCGGATCCGGCTGCCCTGGTGGCCGTTGAACACATCGCCGGCGCCGTCGAAGACGACCGGGCCTTCCGCGGTACCGACCCAGATGTCCCCTTCGCGATCGACCGCCAGACAGTTGACGCTGTTGGACGGGATGGCAGAATTCGTTGAACCCAATTGGATGCAGCGATCATCCGCCGCGTTGTCGATCGTGCCCCGGTCGTCATAGACGACGACCCCCGCGGACTTGCTGTAGAGCATGATCCACTTGTACCCCCGCTGGTCGATGACGATCTGTGAGGCATTCGTGATGCTTGAACATGGAAAATCGAACGACCGCCAGGTGCCATCCGCCTTCAATACGCTGAGCGGCCGTTCGGCCAGGTAGTTGGTCACCCAGAGGTTGCCGGCCGGATCGAAGGCCATGCCGGCCACGCGTTCGCGCTGTTCGTCACCCACCGCGCCCTGGAGGGAACTGTTCGTGTCGTCGTAAACCTTGTAGACCCCGTTCTGCACCTCAAGCAATCCGCCCCAATACGATCCGACGTAAAGCACGTCCTTCGTCGGGTGCGGCAGGATCCGGAAGAAGTTCTCAAGGCCGGTGGCAGCGATCTCCGGGGTATTGAACTGGTTGTACGTCGTCCAGTTCACGCGGTCAAAGGTGAAGTACCCGTCCTTGTTCCCTTGATACCCGTATGATTCGGAAACGCCGCCGGACGCCACATACAGGAGGCCGTCCTTGATGGACAGTTCGCTCACCTTGTCCGAATACGGCGTTTCGTACTGCAGGATGTCGCACGGCGTGAATTGATTTTGCGCCAGGCGGAACTCGGGAAACTCGTCGGCATACCAAATCCGTCCACGCTGGTCCTCGATCGCATACGTGGGACGCGCCGTGCAGAAGATCCCGTTCTCATGCCAGAAACCGCCTCCCCGGAAATAAAACACCTTTCCGATACAATCGTTGTCGCACTTGAATCCGGCCATCAGGTTCTTACCCTCGGCGGAGAGGAATCTGATCGAGAATCCATCGCGCGTGTACCAGAGGATGAAATCGCCCTGGTCGAGCCGGTAAAGGTCCTTGTCCATGCCCGCGTACAACACATCCTCGAAAATCGCCAGTGCGTTGCAAACATAATTGGCGCCCAGGCCGGGAACGAACACCTTGGTCCAGCTGCCGATATCCTCGATCAACTTCCCCGAC
>CAYMLN010000013.1:0-5077 GCA_964391045.1 uncultured Saprospiraceae bacterium | reverse complement strand
AATAGAGCCCGACGTCCGTAGCCATGTAATACAAGCCCTGGTGGATCGTGAAATCATTGACAGGGCTGCCGGTGAACGTGGTCGAGCCGAACAGGCCGGTGGTGATGTTGAGCTGCACAAGGCCGAAGGGCGTGGACAGGAACACGACCGGACCACTGCCGGTATAGATCCGGTTGATCCGCTTGTCACCCTGGATACCCGTGTTGCGGAGGATGTCGTTGATGTTGGTGACCCCGTTCGAATCGATGAGATCGATGTTGCCGTTGGCATACCCGACGACCAGGATGCCGAGATCGCGATGGTACTTGATCCAGTTCGGACCCACATCGGACAGGCCGTCGACCTTGGAGAAGAACGTGACATCGGAGGTGTCCGCCTTGGAAATGCCGATGAGCGCGAATTCGGTCCCGTAATACACGCGGTCGTCGCTCTGCGTCACGGTGTGCCCCCCGCTGTAGGGCAGATGATCGGCCCACTCCCCGATGCGCAGGTCGGACTGGGCGGCGATCGTCCAGGAGAGGAACAACAGGGACAGCGGGGCGTAGATCGATTTCATAGGACCGGCCAAAGATAACGGTGTCAGCCGGGAGTGCCGGCAAGCCACTTAGTAATGCGGGCGGGGCGGGATTTATTGCCTGTACAGGTGTGATCCGTCGAGGAATTCGAAGACCTTGTCGGGCACCAGGTAACGGATCGACCGGCCTTCGGCGATCGCCTGGCGGATATAGGTCGACGACAGGAGCAGTTGCGGCACCTCGTAGACCCGGATGTCTGCATCCGCATAGGGATGCTCGACCGGCGACCCGTCGCGGGCGTACACGTGGATCGGATACCGCTCCAGCAGCAACTCGAAATGTTTCCATTTGGGCAGCGAGACGAGGTTGTCCGAGCCCATGATGAGGGCGAACCGGTGCTGCGGATATTTTTCGTGGAGGTAGGCCATCGTGTCGATCGTGTACGAAGGCTTCGGGAGGGTAAACTCGATATTGCTCGCCTTCAGCCGCGGGTTGTCCTCGATGGCCAGCTGGACCATGTGCAGCCGGTCGAAATCGTTGGCCAGCGTATGCCGGGCCTTGAGGGGATTGTGCGGGGACACGACAAACCAGACCTGGTCGAGGTCCGTGCGGGTGGCCATATACTCGGCGATGATGAGGTGGCCGATATGGACCGGATTGAAGGATCCGAAGAACAAGCCGATGTTCCGCCCCGGGGATGTCGTTGCCATGCGCAATGCAATACTATGAAAAAACGGGGGCGGGCAGCCGGTCAGTCTTCCCCGATCGATCCCTTGAGGCCCGAAAGCGCGCGCTCGGCCAGTTCATGCCAGTCATGCCGGAAATAAAACGGCACCTCGACCCACTGCTGCAGGTAGACGGGCCGGCCGTAGGGGCGGTAATATTGCCATCCGATCGCCATCCGCTCCGGCAGGTCGTCTTCGCCCAGCTTCAGGACGATGCGGTCGTCGTGGATCATCGCAAAGGCCCTGCCCTTGTATTCGATCGACGGGGCGGAGAGCAGTGTGGCCTGGCGGAGGTGCGGATGCAGGTCCTGCATATTGGCGCACAAATTCTTGAAGAAGGCGAGCGCGGTCATGGCCGGTGAGGGTTGTCCCGTCCAAGTTAAACACTTTAATAAATTACTTAATGTGTTTTCGTGGAAATATATTCCGGCCGCTCGCCGGCCGGTTTTTGCGTCATCCCTTGAACCCGATCGTTTTATGGGTGGCGTCGCAGAACGGGAGGTTGGATGATTTCCCGCACCGGCAAAATGAAATGCCGTTGGGCTTTTCCAGGACCGACCCGTCGGGCATATGCACCGCGCATGGACCGGTGACCCGGACCGGGCCGTCAGGGATCACGTTGACGCGCGTGGCATCCGGCTTTGTCTGCTCCGGCGGATTGTCGGCCTTGATCGACAGTGCGCCCGACGGACATGCCCGGACGGCATTGCGCGTGGCCTCCAGGTCGGCGCCTTCCAACTGTACCCAGGGACGGGCGAGTGGCTGGAAGACGGCCGGCAGGCTGCGAAAGCAGACCCCGGAATGGATGCAGAGCGAGGGTTGCCAGACGATGGTCAGATCACCTTTGGTATATTCCTTCTTGATGTTCATGCGGGTTGGTTAAAAGTCCAGGTCGATGCCGACCGGGCAGTGGTCGCTGCCCATCTCATGGGGCCAGATGAAGCTGTCGCGCACCTGCGGCATCAGCGATTCTGAGACGATGAAATAATCGATGCGCCAGCCGATGTTCTTCTGCCGGGCGCCGAACCGCGCGCTCCACCAGCTGTATCCGGCCTCTGTCGGCCGCAGGCGCCTGTACGTATCGGCAAAGCCGGCGCCGAGCAGGGCCGTCATCCCGTCGATCTCCTGCTGCGTATAGCCGGACGTCTTGTTGTAGTTCTCCTTCGGCCGGGCGAGGTCGATGGGCTGGTGCGCCACGTTGAGGTCGCCGCACATGATGACGGGTTTTTCCCCGGTGAGGCCGGTGAGATAGGAGCGAAAATCCCTGTCCCATTCCTGCCTGTAAGCCAGCCGGGCTAAGTCGCTTCCCGAATTCGGTACATAGACATTGACGAGATAGAAATCGCCGAAGTCGGCCGTGATCACGCGTCCCTCCTGGTCGTGTTCCGGGATCCCGATGCCGGCCTTCACCGTGCGCGGCGCGGTCCGGGACAAGACGCCGGTACCCGAGTACCCCTTGCGCTCGGCGGAATTGGCGTACAAGTGCCAGCCGTCGAGATCCTCGAGGGCCTTGCGCACCTCGTCATCCTGGGCCTTCGTCTCCTGCAGGCAGATGATATCGGCCTGCCAGGGCGCGATCTGCCCGGCGAATCCTTTCTTGGCGACGGCGCGGATGCCGTTGACGTTCCAGCTGATGATGCGCATAACCGACGCAAGGTAAAAGGGAAAAGCTAAAAGCTAAAAGGGAAAAGCTAAAAGCTAAAAGGGAAGAACTAAAAGGTAAAGACTAAAAGGGAACTGGGTGGAGGTCAAAAAGAAGATGGGTGCAGGGATTGGTGCGGCTTACCTTTCCCGGCAATGCGGGAACGCGTTCTTCACTATGCGTAAACCGTCTAAACCCTCTCAACCTTCTAAATCCTCTAAACCTTTACTTTTACTCCCTTACCTAATCGACACCATGACCCACGTAAATATCGGCCTGGTCCAGATGTCGTGCTCGTCCGACAAGGCGGCCAACCTGGACAAGGCGATCGGGCAGGTCCGCGCGGCCAAGGCCAAAGGGGCGCAGATCGTCTGCCTGCAGGAACTCTTCACGTCGCTGTATTTCTGCGACGAAGAGGTGTACGACAACTTTGCACTCGCGGAACCCATCCCCGGGCCCTCCACGGATCGCCTCTGTGCCGTCGCGGCGGAAGAAGGCGTCGTCATCATCGCGTCGCTCTTCGAGAAGCGCGCGCAGGGGCTCTACCACAACACGACCGCGGTGATCGACGCCGACGGCCGTTACCTGGGCAAGTACCGGAAGATGCACATCCCGGACGACCCCAACTATTACGAGAAATTCTATTTCACTCCAGGCGACCTCGGTTATAAGGTGTTTGACACTGCCTTCGGCCGCATCGGGGTGTTGATCTGCTGGGACCAGTGGTATCCGGAAGCCGCGCGCATCACCGCGCTGATGGGTGCCGAGATCCTGTTCTACCCCACCGCGATCGGCTGGGCCACGTCGCAGGACGAAGCGACCAACAACGAACAATACCAGGCCTGGCAGACCATCCAGCGCAGCCATGCGGTGGCCAACGGCGTGCATGTCGTCAGCGTGAATCGCGTCGGCTTCGAACAAGAAGGCCGCATGAAATTCTGGGGCGGCTCCTTCGTGGCCAATCCTTTCGGCCGCGTCTTGTACCAGGCATCGCATGACAGCGAGGAGACCGTGGTCGTCGGGATCGATACCGCCGCGACGGACCGTTACCGAACCCACTGGCCGTTCCTCCGCGACCGCCGGATCGACAGCTATTCCCCCATCACGCGCCGCTACATCGATGAATGAGTTGACGCCCGCCGCTGCCGGGTACTTCTTTCCGGCCGAGTTCGCCCCGCACGCCGCCACCTGGCTCAGCTGGCCGCACAACCCCGACACCTGGCCCGGCAAGATCCACACGATCTATCCGTCCTACGGCGAATTTGTCCGCGTGCTGACGCTGGGCGAGGCCGTGCACATCAACGTGGCCGATAGCGCCATGGAGGCTTTTGCGCGAGAAACGCTGTCCCGTGCCGGCGCCGACCTTTCGCGTGTCAGGTTTTTCCATCATCCGACCAACGATGCCTGGTGCCGCGACCACGGGCCGGCCTTCCTGGTCAAGCCCGGCGCGGAGATCCCAAAGATCATCGTCGACTGGGGCCACAACGCCTGGGGCGGCAAGTACCCGCCCTACGATCTCGATGACGTCATCCCGACTCGCATCGCACAAGCTTACGGCATACCTGCTTATCACCCCGGCATCATCATGGAAGGCGGCAGCGTCGACTTCAACGGCGAGGGCACGTTGATCACGTCAACGTCCTGCCTGTTGAATCCCAACCGCAACCCGCACCTCAGCCAGCGGCAGATCGAGCAATACCTCGTCGATTTCTACGGTGTCAATCATATCCTGTGGGTGGACGAAGGCATCGTCGGCGACGATACCGACGGCCATATCGACGACACCGTCCGGTTCTTCAACGCGGATTCAGTGCTCACCGTGATCGAGCATTCAAAAGCCGACGACAACTACGACCTCCTGCAGCGCAACCTGAAACAACTCAAGGCCATGCACCTGGCCGACGGCCGCAAGCTCAACATCGTCGAGCTGCCCATGCCGGACGCCCTCTACTATGAAGGCCAGCGCCTCCCATGCTCATACGCGAATTTCTACATCTCCAACCGCCACGTCATCGTACCCACGTTCCAATGCGACCGCGACGGCGAGGCCCTGGAGACCATCGCCCAGTGCTTTCCCGACCGCAAGGTCGTCGGCATTGACTCGACCGATATCATCTGGGGGCTGGGGAGTTTTCATTGCCTGAGCCAGCAGGAACCATTTGTTTGATTGGTTAGGGTTTAGAGGTTAGGGGTTT
>CAYMLN010000012.1:2881-15563 GCA_964391045.1 uncultured Saprospiraceae bacterium | reverse complement strand
GGCCCTCATTCATGTCGAGCAGGCCGGCGGGCAGGTGGCCGTCCATGTGGCGATCGACAATCTCCTCAAAGGCGCGGCCGGCCAGGCCGTGCAGAACATGAACTTGATGTGTGGCCTCGCGGAACCTGCCGGCCTCCATCTTAAAGCCTCAGTATACTGACCATGCAATTGCTCGACGTCTATCCGTTGCTCCCGATCAACATCGTCAAGGCCCGCGGCTGCACGCTCTGGGACGAGACCGGCCAGGCCTGGCTCGACGCATACGGTGGCCATGCCGTGATCTCCGTCGGCCATACGCATCCGCATTATGTCGCGCGGCTGCGCGACCAGCTCGACCGCATCGGCTTCTATTCCAACGCGGTAATTAACAGGCCGCAGGAACAGCTGGCCGAACTGCTCGGCGAGATCTCCGGCTATCCCGACTACCGGCTCTTCCTCTGCAATTCCGGTGCGGAAGCCAATGAGAATGCCCTCAAGCTGGCATCATTCGCTACCGGGAAGAAGAAGTTCATCACCTTCCGGAGTGCATTCCACGGCCGGACGTCCGCGGCCGTGGCCGCGACCGACGATCCGTCGATCATCGCCCCGGTCAACGAGACGGATCACTTCATCTTTTGCCCGTTCAATGACGTCGCCGCGTTCGATGCCCTGTTCACCGCGCATGCCGATGAACTCGCCGGCGTGATCGTCGAGGGCATCCAGGGCATTGGCGGGGTGCAGGTGCCATCACAAGCGTTCATGCAATTGATCGAGACGCGCTGCAAGGCCCATGGCGCGATCTTCATCGCCGACGAGATCCAGTCCGGCTACGGCCGCACAGGGAGGTTCTTCGCCCACCAGCACGACGGCGTGCGACCGGACATCATCACGACGGCGAAGGGCATGGGCAACGGTTTCCCGATCGGCGGCGTACTCGTCGCCCCGTCGATCCCGGCTCGTCACAAGATGCTGGGCACGACTTTTGGCGGCAACCACCTCGCCTGCGCCGCGGGCATCGCGGTGCTCGAGATCATCCGCGACGAGCAACTGATGCAAGCGGCGGCCGATCATGGTGCCTGGCTCCTGGACGAACTCAACAGGCTGCCCCAGGTCACTGCGGTCCGCGGTCGCGGCCTGATGATCGGGATCGATTTTCCCTTCCCGGCCGCCAGGGTAGCGAAGGTGTTGCGCGAGCAGCATCATATCCTCGTCGGCAGCGCCAACGATCCAAAGACCATGCGCCTCCTGCCGCCCTTGTCCATCCGCCGCGATGAACTCGTGCAGCTCGTCGAAGCGCTTCGCCACACCCTGACCGTGCCTGATCCCGTCGCCATATGAAGCAATTCGTCTCCGTTCATGACGTCCCTGACCTCGATGCCTGGGTGCAGGATGCGCTCGCGTTGAAACGCGATTTGCATGGCTTTTCCACCCTGGGCAGGAATAAGACCCTCGGGCTGGTCTTTCTCAATCCCAGCCTGCGCACGCGCATGAGCACGCAGCAGGCCGGCATGAATCTCGGCATGCAGGTGCAGGTGATCAACGCCGGCGCCGATGCATGGGCCTGGGAGTTTGCCGATGGCGCCGTGATGAACGGCACGACGGTCGAGCATGTCCGCGATGCCGCCAACGTCCTGAGCCAATATTGCGACATCATCGGGATTCGTTGCTTTCCGGGCCTGAAGGACCGGGACGAGGACAGCCATGAGCGCGTACTCAACGCGTTCATGCGCCACGCGAAGGTGCCCGTCATCTCCCTCGAGTCGGCGACCCGGCATCCGCTGCAGAGCTTCGCCGACCTCATCACGATCCGGGAGAACTGGCCGCACGCGCGCCGGCCGGTCGTTGCGCTGACCTGGGCGCCGCACATCAAGCCCTTGCCGCATGCGGTCGCGAATTCCTTTGCCGAATGGATGATCGCCGCCGGCATGGACCTCCGCATCGCCCATCCGCCCGGCTACGATCTCGACCCGCGATTCACCGCCGGTGCGACCATCCATCACGACCAGGCAGCAGCACTGGACGGCGCGGATTTCGTCTACATCAAGAACTGGTCATCCTTCGCCGACTACGGCGCAATGCCGCCGGTGCGCGAGGACTGGATGCTGCGGGCCGACGCACTCGCGAAGTATCCCGAGACGCGGTTCATGCATTGCCTTCCTGTGCGCCGCAATGTCGAGGTGTCCGATGCCATCCTGGATTCACCGCATGCGCTTATCTATCAGCAGGCGGCCAACCGGACGGTGGCCGCGCAGACCGTGCTGAAGAAGATCCTTGAAGACTGACGCGATGCAGGAGATCACTATCATCAAGATCGGCGGAGAGACGCTCAATGATCCGTTGGCCCTCGACCGGTGCCTCGACGCGGTGGCTGCCGCGACGGGCCCCGTGATCCTGGTGCACGGCGGCGGACGCAAGGTGACCGAACTCGCCGGCGCCCTTGGTATCGAACAGCAGATGCTCGACGGGCGTCGCATTACCTCGCCGGAGACGCTTGAGCTGTGCGTCATGGTCTATGCGGGACTGATCAACAAGTCGATCGTCGCCGCGCTCTCCGCACGTGGCCGCCGGGCCGTCGGCCTGACCGGGGCGGACATGGGGTGCATCAGCGCGGTACGCCGAAAGGCAGGGGATGTCGATTTCGGCCTGGTCGGGGATATCGAGCACGTTGATACGGAGGTCCTTGCCGAGTTCCTCGACCGCGGTGTCGTGCCGGTGATCTGTTCGATCACGCTCGGGCAACAGGATGAGTTGCTCAACACGAATGCCGACACGATGGCCGCTTCCATCGCCACGGCCTTCGCTTCGGATCATACGGTCCGGCTCGCCTATTGCTTCGCACACAATGGCGTGCTCCGGGATATTGCCGATCCGCAGTCGGTCATTCCGGCGATCACCCCGGACGCGCTCGACGAGCTCCGCATCGAAGGGGTCATCAGTGGCGGCATGGTGCCTAAGCTGCACACGGCCGCGCAGGCCGTTCGTCAGGGTGTCAATGAAGTGCGCATCCTCCACAGCGATTCCCTGGGTCAGTTCCTGGATCAACTGCCGGCAGGCACAGTCATTCATCAGCCATGACGACTGAACTGCACAGCGAAGCGCTGGCCTTGCTCAAGGACTTGATCCGCACGCCTTCGTTCAGCCGGGGAGAGGCGGGGACTGCCGCGATCATCGAGCGCTACCTGGACGCGCACGGCATTTCGTTTTCCCGGAAGCACAACAACGTCTGGGCGAGGAATCTTCATTTCGACCCCGTCCTGCCGACGATCCTCCTCAATTCCCATCACGATACGGTCAAGCCGAATGGGGGATACACCCTCGATCCATTCGGCGCGATCGAACGCGACGGCAAACTCTACGGACTGGGCAGCAACGATGCCGGCGCCTCGCTGGCGGGCTTGTTTGCGGCGTTCGTGCACTATTACCCGCAACGCATGCGGTACAATTTGATCTTCGCCGCCACGGCGGAAGAGGAGATCTCGGGGGCAAACGGCATCGCCGCCATCCTCGATGACCTGGGCGCAATCTTCGGCGCGATCGTCGGCGAGCCGACCGGGATGGACGCCGCCATCGCGGAGAAGGGCCTGGTGGTCATCGACTGCACTACCCGCGGCACGGCCTCACATGCCGCACATGAGAATCCGGACAGTGCGATCCTCCACGCCATAGCGGATATTGCCCGCATTCGCGATCATGTTTTCGACAAGGTTTCCGATCTGCTGGGGCCCGTCAAGGCGACCGTCACGATCGTGCAGGCCGGCACCCAGCACAACGTTGTCCCGGACCACGCCGACTTCACCATCGATGTGCGGACCAACGAGTACTATACGAACGAAGCGGTCGTCGCGATTATTCGTGATGTGGTGCGCGCCGAAGTACGTCCCCGGTCCCTGCGACTCAATGCTTCGCGTATATCGGCCGAACATCCGCTCGTCCACGCCGCGCAGGCCGAAGGCTGCCGGCTGTTCGGCTCGCCGACCCTGTCCGACCAGGCACTGATGCCTTTTCCCTCCGTGAAGATCGGCATCGGGGATACGCGCCGCTCCCATACGGCGGACGAGTTCATTTATCTCGAGGAACTCACTTCCGGCATCGATACCTATATCCGCATCCTCCGTCATCTGCTTTGATCATGCAACAGAAAACCATTTGGACAAAGGGCGGCGATCGCACCGAGACCCATGATCGCGTCGAACGGTTCACCGTCGGCCGTGACCGCGAATTCGACCTGGACCTTGCGACCTTCGATATCATCGGCACGCAGGCACATGTCGCGATGCTGAACAAGATTGGTCACCTGTCGGCCGAAGAACATGCGGCCATCCGGCAGGCTTTGGACGACCTGCTGGTGCGGGCCAACGCCGGCGACCTGGTGATCGAGGACGGCGTGGAGGACATTCACAGCCAGATCGAGCTTTACCTTACCCGAACAGTAGGGGAGGCCGGCAAGAAGATCCATACCGGCCGCTCGCGCAACGACCAGGTGCTGCTCGCGATCAAGCTTTACCTCCGGCATGAACTCCGCGAGGTGGCCGGGGATGTCAAGCGGGTGTTTGACGAACTCATCACGCTCGCTGACCGGCATCGTGATCGCCTGATGCCCGGATACACGCATTACCAGATCGCGATGCCCTCGTCCTTTGGCTTGTGGTTTGGCGCGTATGCGGAATCCTTGTCCGAAGACCTCGAATTGGTCGCCACGGCCCTGTCCGTCGTATCAAAGAATCCGCTCGGTTCCGGCGCGGGCTACGGCTCTGCCTTTCCGCTCGATCGCGCCTTCACGACGGAAGCGCTCGGCTTGCCGGCGATGAACATCAACAGCATGTACGCGCAGATGACGCGCGGCAAGGCGGAGAAGATCGCGGCCATGGCCCTCTCCTCCGTCGCTGCCACGATCGGTAAGCTGGCCAACGACATCTGCCTGTTCACCGGCCAGAACTTCGGGTTCATCCGTTTTCCCGACGCGCTGACCACGGGCAGCAGTATCATGCCGCACAAGAAGAATCCTGATGTGTTCGAACTGGTGCGCGGTCGCTGCGCCCGCATCCAGGCCCTGCCCAACGAGCTGACCCTGCTGACGAACAACCTGATGAGCGGTTACAACCGCGACTATCAGTTGACCAAGGAGATCCTCTTTCCCGCGATCTCCTCGCTGCGCGCGTGCCTCGATATCCTGGCCTTCGGCCTGCCGCAGGTGATCGTGGCCGATGATGTCCTGGCCGATCCGAAATATGCCTATCTTTTCACGGTCGAGCAGATCAACGAAAAGATGATGGAGGGCATGAGTTTCCGGGATGCCTACCGGGCCGTCGGTCGGGCCGTCGAGGACGGTTCTTACGACTACCGGCCCGCCTCGCTCGATCATACCCACCTCGGAAGTATCGGGAACCTCGGCCTCGACGAGATCGCCGACCGGTTCCGCCACGTGTACGAAACGATCACCGCATGAAGACGCTCGACGACATCGACCGCAAGATCCTCGATATTCTCCAGGAGGACTCCATGATCGCCGTCAAGGATATCGCCCAGCAGGTGGGCCTCTCGTTCAGCCCCACCTACGAGCGTATCCGCGCGATGAAGCAGGCCGGGATCATCACGCGTTATGTCGCCATCCTGGATCCGGAAAAGGTAGGGTTCGAGATCATGTCCTATTGCAACATCACCCTCAAGGAGCAATCCGGCAAGAAGCTCACGGAATTCGAGGACAAGATCCGGAAGGAGCCCAATGTGCTGGAGGTCATCAGCCTGTCCGGCACCTATGACTACATGATCAAGGTGGTGGCCCGCAACATCAAGGAGTACAACGCCTTCCTGACCACCGTGCTCGCCAACATGCCCAACATCGGCCAGTACCACAGCCATATCGTCCTCGAGGTGGTCAAGGATGAGACAAAGCTGACGCTTACCGAATAGGCGGCTCAACCATCCGTTTGAGCAGGCGCTCCAGCCATCAGGCAGACCTTATTCAAGGAGCCGGTATATGGTGATCACCGCAATGCCCCCAACGATTGACGTATAGATCGTCTTGTTGTGCCGGGCCAGCCAGTTGGGCAGGTAGATGTCGAAGTTATCCTGCGGGGAGTCCGAGTATTTCCGCGCCCATACCGTCAACGGGCAGAACATGTTGAACGCCCACAGCGTCAATCCCTCGAGGATGATCAGGCCGTATGCGATCCAGAGCCATTTGTCGAGTTTGCCGGTGATCGCGGCATACAGCATATAGAAGATGACGATGTTGAAGAAGATCCAGATCACGGTATGGGCGATCTTGATCAACCGGAGCTTGTCCTTATCTGTCATCGCTCATGCATTGAGCAGGGTGGCGAGGTCAAACTTTCCCATCTTCAGGAATGCCTCGATCACCCGCGGCGCCCGTTCCGGATCCGCCATGAGTTCGCCGAGGATCGCCGGAACGACCTGCCACGATACGCCGTACGCGTCGGCGAGCCAGCCGCAGCGGTCGTAACGGCCTCCTTCGCCCAGCGCGTCCCAGAAGTGATCGATCTCCGCCTGGTCCCGGCACGAGATGACGAAGGAATTGCCGGGCGAGAAATCGAAATCGTGCGGGATCGAGCTGCTCATCGCGTTGACGATCATGTCGCGCAAGCGGAACTGCGCGAACAGGAGTGTCCCTGCGGGCATTTCGGCAGCATCCGGATAGGGGGCTTCCAGCAGGATCCGGCTGTCCGGAAAGGTTTCGACATACCGGTCCATGGCGGTTTTGACCATCCCGGCCTTTTCATTGGCAAACAGCAGTGCGGGGACGATCTTCTGCGAAGACCGGATATCGTCGACGTCGAGTTGCCAGTCGACCCCGAACTTGTCCTGGACCCACGCATACCGGGAGGTCCAGGGATATTCACCGAGCGGCATCCGGACAGTGCCGCCCTCCGACAAGGCCCCGTAGATCCGGTCGATCTCCTCCACGCCGCCGCAATACACGAAGTACGAGGTCGCGGGCGTCGGACGGTACATCGGCCCGCCGTTGAGGAACATCATCTTCGTGCCGCGGATCGCCGCGGTGATGACCATGGGCGAATGCTGCAGGATCTCGCCGGGCCCAAAGATGGAAAATTAATGGTCGACCGCCTCGCCGGCGTTGTTGTCGAACCAAAGGCAGGGATAGGTGGTGGTATTCATAGGGGTAAAAATAGTGAAGCCGGAGACGGAAACGGATAACGGATAACGGATAACGGAGAACGGAGAACGGAGAACGGAGAACGGAGAACGGAGAACGGAAAATTGTGTGGAAAATGGTAGGCCATGATAGATCAGCGGACTTTCTGTAGTGAGCTAAAGCCGGAGATGTTGCTTAAGATCTATTGCCCGGAATGGATGTATGCCGTTATCTGCGTCTTTGCGGGAAATGTGACAACTACAAGGCAGTAATAAAGCTTCCGACTCGAAGAGGGCGGCAAATTTCCAGGGTGAGCGGCGAGAAGTGAATTTTTGGGCGGGGTCATGTCGAGTAGTAAAAGATGGACAAAACCCTGCGTATCTTCCCAAGCGCGGCGCGGTAGACGCATCCGCCGTCCTTGCTCACCACCCACCTTTCCATATGGCTTCGGACCAATCCCTGTCCCCCACGACTGCCGCGGAGCGCATTCGTTCGCTCGACATCATTCGCGGCGTATCCCTGCTTGGCATCCTGCTGATGAACATCGTCGGCTTCGGCCTGTACCATGCGTACATGGACCCGACCGTCAACGGCGGCGCTACCGGTTGGAACCTTGCCGTCTGGTGGATCAACGCGATGTTCTTCGAAGGGACCATGCGCGGCATGTTCTCCATGCTCTTCGGCGCGGGCATCCTCGTATTCACCGGCCGGTCCCGGGAGAACGACGGCGGGGCCGTCACCGATGTGTTCTTCCGCCGACTGCTGTGGCTGCTGCTATTCGGGATCATCCACTGTTACATCCTGCTGTGGGATGGGGAGATCCTCTATGCCTATGCGATCGTGGGAATGTTTGCCTTCAGCTTCCGGCACCTCAGCCCGAAGCGGCTCTTTCTCTTTGCCGCCCTGTTTGCCCTGTGTGCGACGGCATGGGATGTAAAGGATTATGTCCAGCACAAGCATATGTATGCTGAGTCACAGGCAGCGCTGGCCAGCCAGGCGTCCGGTGATTCCCTTACCCGGGAGGAGACCCGGGCCATCGAAGATTGGGACGCCCTCGTGGGCGAATCCAAGCCGGACATGGAAACGATCGAGGAGGGCATTGCCGCCATGCACGAGAATTATTTCAGCATCCTGGTGCACAAGGGACCGGAGAACCAGTGGATGCAGACCACCTTTCTCTATCGCTATAACTTCTTCGACATCCTCCTGATGATGCTGCTTGGCATGGCCTTGTTCAAGTTGGGTGCGCTCCAGGCGGCGCGTTCGACCCGGTTCTATTTGCGAATGGCGGTGATCGGGTATGTGATCGGCCTCGCCGTTAATTACAGAGAAGCCCATATCCAGGTCAGTCAGGCATTCTCATTTTTCTCGATCGGCGAGAGCTTCTTCACCTACAACCTTGGCCGGATCCCCATGACCCTGGGACATGTGGCGCTCATCATGCTCTTCATCAAATCCGGCGTGTTGCGATTCCTGCAGGATGCGCTGGCCGCGGTGGGCCGGATGGCGTTTACGAATTACATCATGCACACGCTGATCTGTAATTTCATCTTTCTTGGGTACGGCCTTGCGCTATATGGCCGGCTGCAACGGTATGAACTCTACTTCATTGTCTTCGGTATTTGGATCGTGCAGTTGATCATCAGCCCGATCTGGCTCAAGTATTTCCGGTATGGGCCGCTCGAGTGGGCGTGGCGGAGTTTGACATATTGGGAAAGGCAGCCGTTCCGGAGAATTGCGGATGCATGAGGGCGCTCATATTTCCCACAGATGACGCAGATATGCATGTCTCCGTGCTTTGCAGCTTAGCTGAGAGCGCAGATGCCAGCATGGAGAACTTGCATTGACGATCAAGCCGGGTGTTGAGAAGCTGAAAACTCCACGCCGTGGGTGCGTAACACTTCATCCGACAACGACCACAGCCGGTCACCGTTGTCCGCATCCCGCGCTTTTTCGTCCATCTCCCGGCGACTCATCAGGAAGAGATATTCTGCAGTGCGGCCTTCCACGTCGGGTGAGCAGGCGAAGTAGAGGACCGGAGCGACGGCTTGTGCAGGGGATCGGAAGAATAGGCCAAAGATGAGTTTGAGCAGCGGCTTGAACATTGCCGGGGAGTCCCGGGCGATGTTGCTGTTGACTGGACCGGGACAGAGGGCAAATACGGAATATCGAATCTCGCCGTTCGCATTGAGGCGCCGGGAGAGCGCGTTGGCGAATGTCGTGAGGAGGAGCTTGAAATAGCCGTAGCGTTCGACAGTGCGCCCCATGGCGTATTCTTCGTACTGGCCGAAGCCGGCCCAGTCGTATGCCTTCGGGTTTCGGTGACTTTCCGTAGCGACATAAATGATGCGCGGTCGGCGACCTTGATCTGTATTGAACAATGCATTGTCCAGTAGAAGCCGGGCGAGCAGGTACTTCGACAGGTAATTGACCATGAACATTTCCTCGAGGCCTTGCGGCGTCTTCCGGCTTCGGGCAGGCACCACCGCCGCGTTGTCGATGAGCATGTCGAGGCGGGCGCCCGCAGCTTTCAATTGGTCCACTAAGCCATAGACAGATCCAATATCCGAGAGGTCGACGGGCAACATGGTCACGTTGTTACTTCCCGACAACTTGCGCACATGCTCCCCCTTTTCCGGGATACCGCTGCGGCAGGCCATCCAGACATGCGCGCCGCGGCGGGCGAGCTGCACTGCGGCTTCGAGGCCCAGTCCCGAACTCGCGCCTGTGATGAGTATGTGCTTGCCATCTACGCGCGCATTGCCGTCCAGCGTCACGGTATCCTTCTGCTTGCGAAAAAGGTCCGTGATGCCGGCGAGCGTAGCCGTGAATGGATTCGAGTATCGACCCTGTGCATCGGCCATGACTTACCTGTGGTTGCTAATAAAATCGAGATAAACGGATCCTGCTTCATCTACGGCCTGACGGTTCAGGCCGAAATCCGCGAGACTGTATACATGCGTGCCGAAACGGCGCGGCGCATTGCGCCGGTCGACCTCCAGGAAGCGTTCACGCAATGCAGGCGACACCGGCGATCCCGGGCCATAGATGTTCTCGATCGCTTGCATCGGGTCAGCCACGAAGGCCCGGTAATCGATGTCCGTAAATCTTGCCCCCGGAAATTGCTGCCGAAAGGCGATGCCCCGGGAGAGCAGGTAACCGGTCTTGCGAACCCAATGCCGCGCCACCTGTTCGGCGGTAACGCTGCCGCTAAAGATGGCGCGACTGTGCGCGACCATGCTCAGGAACGACGGCAGGCTCTCCCCGAGGTCGCGGTGCGTCCAGATGAATTGCACATCGCCGAAGTGCCGTTGCGCGAGGTCGAGGAACTCCATGTGATGCGGACTCTTGAGCACCCATCGCCGGCCGGGCCGCTGCACCTGCAGGTATTTCAGGAGCTTCACCGCGTAGGCATAGGCCGGGGACTGGTCGGTCTGTTCGAGCCACGTCGCGTAAGACGGGACGTGGAGCGTCGCTTCCGGCGTGGTGCTCAGGAAGGTCGTGTCGAGCAACAGGATGTCTTCTTCCGGCTTCTCGTGTTCGACCGGATGGATCGAAAAGAAGCCCGGGGCGAGCAACTTCAAGGCTTTCTCGCTCGTCCTGGCCGCGCGGATGCGGGCGTTGCGTTCGTCGGACCTGTCACGCAGCGGAACAGGATTGAGCGCCTCCCAACTCAACAGTAACCGATTGTCCGGATCCGCGCCGAGCAAGCGTTGCAACTTGGTCGTGCCCGTGCGCTGGAGGCCGCAGATCAGCCAGACCGGATACAGTTGCCGATCGAGGATCGACGGATCTTTCTGGAAGTCCCGCTCCGCGCGTAGGCGGATCGTGAGCAAGTGCGTGAGCCGTTCCCGCGTGATGAAGCGACCGATCGGATGGAGATCCGCCTCGTGTGCGATGGCATACAGGAGCCGGTCCAGGGGTTCCTCCCAGAAGTCCTGTCCAAAGGACTGCAAACCTGTCAGCTTGCGCGCACGACGGATGAGGTCGTCCTTGTCCAGCCGGATCTTCGTGCCGAGAAAATACGTGCCCCGCCATGCCGTGTTGATCGCCGCGACCCAGGCGGGACGGTGATTGAAGGCGGATGCCGACACGATCCGGGTGTCAGGCATACCGGGGAAGTTGTTTGACAGGCACGACCGTACATTCCGGCACGACGGGCTGTGCGCCGTTGCGCAACCGGTACCACCGCAGGCACATCGTCCCTTCGGCATGACCGCTGGTGTTGATCCAGTTGGGCAGGCCGGGATCGGCGTGGGCGACGATGATGCGGACGCTACCGTCCGTGCGCTTTACCGCCGTGTGCTTGTTGAGCGCAATATTGAAATACCGGTAATCACGCGACTCCATCCAGTAATTGTTGAGCTGGAAATTCCACGTGTCGCACGCTGGCGGCGTGAAGGTGATGACCAGCGCCTCCTCCGGGCCGAGCTGCCAATAGCTGTGGTGATACAGGATGCTGGCATCGCCGCCGGCAGCATTGGAAATGGCGGGATCGAAAAGCGGCAACTGATTCGCATGCTTCCGGAATCCGTTGGCCCACCGGGCAAACAAGATTGGCGCACCGGCGATGAAGAGCGCCGCGGTCGACAGGCCCTTGTCGATCATTTCGGGTGTGACAGGATCCGGCGCCGTGCGTCCGTCGAGGTTCTCGATCGTCAACTCGGCCGGCACTTCGTTGGCCCGGTCGAGGAAGGTTTGCCGCACCATAAGGAGACTCGACGTGTCCTCGATCCTGAGCCAGTTGGCGCCTTTGCGCGTCTTGCTGACGATAATCTCGAAACGGCCGTCCGGCTCGACCACCAGGTCCTTTCCCTCGAGCACGCCACACGGCGCCATGCCGCCAGGCTCGCCGTACGTGCCGTTCTGTGTAAAGAACCCGATGTAGTCGATCGTGTTGCGCCGCCCTGTGAGGCGGTATTCATACGCCCCGCTGATTCGCGCGTTGAAGTAATGGTTGTCCGGATTGTCGGCGCCGAGCTTGACCGTCTCGTGGACCATGCGGCGCAAGACGGGAAACGCGGGATCGCCATACTCGACAAATGCTTCCAGCCCTGCCCGGGTGAGGCGGGAGAGGTAGCGTATCCCCTCGGCCTGTTGGAATGCATCACGTGGTGCGCCTGGGTAGAGCAGCGCCGCGCCGGCCGTCTTGAGGTTCTCGCAGAACTCCGTCCACGCGTCGCCGGAGACGATGCGTTGGGCATGTACATCGGCTTCCGTCTTCCCGGATAGCCGCAACCTAAAACGGCGGATTGCCTTGAATAGACTGAGTATGGCAAAAAGAAGCTTACCCATGAAATCCGATTTTCATTCCCGTGCGGGTGATCTGAGACGTTTGACGTTAAATGTACGGCACAGCAATGCATTCGCACCCTGGCAGAACAGCGATACGCTGATGAACAAGCGGCCGGTAAGCCGCGCACGGAGAAACGGAGATCACGGAGCTTGCCCCAGGACCCTCTTCTATTTCTACGGGAATTGCCGTCACAGGTCGTTCGCCTTCCTTTGCGCACGGAGAAATGGAGATTACGAAGCTTGCACCACTTCCTTGTCAGGATAAGAAAGGTGGCTGAGACCCTCGAAGCCCCG
>CAYMLN010000012.1:0-2871 GCA_964391045.1 uncultured Saprospiraceae bacterium | reverse complement strand
CGATCTCCTCCACATATTCACGTTCCACGACCCAAGCTCTTGTGGCCTGCAACTCTTCCCTGCTGGCGTAATTCGTAATTTGTCATTCGTAATTGTCGACATCCTCCATGTATTCCATGCCTACGACTCAGCTCCTTCGCGCCTGTATCTGGTCCCTGCTGGCGTGGGCCTGCTTACATGAGCTACCCGCCCAATCCCCTTCATTTTCCGATCGTATTTCGGGCGAGGTCCTCACCTATTTCTCCCCCTACCGCGAGTTCGCCGACCAGTCGCTGCTGACGAGGGCCAATGGGCATTCGCCGATCGAATTCACGGCCGAAATGTCAACCCCCGGCATGCCTGCCGAATACCGATTCCTCATCGGGCACAGCACGGGCACGAGTTCGGGCGAACGCGACTTCGATGTAGAGATGAATGGCCAATGGTTGTTTACTTTCCACACGGAACCGAAGATGCCTCTTGGGGCCGTGATCCAGGGACAATCGGCTGCGGCGTTTCGCTTCGAAAGCATCGAGCAGGACATCAATGGTGACGCCTTCGGATTCCTGGTGATCACGCTTGACGCCGCGCCGGCGGGCAAGCCGGTGTTCCGCATCACCGGCCGGAACCATGAGAGCCGGGATTGGCTGATGGTCTTCATGTACAAGCCGGGCTGGAAGCTGAATGTGTTCCCGACGTCGCTCGTCCTCCGCGAAGGGCGCAAGCGGCAGGTCAACTTCAGCATCGACTCCCCCTGGCCGGACGGCACGTGGATGGAGATCCGCGCTGGCGTTGGAACGTTCACCTACCCGATTTATCAAGGCTACCAGACGTTTGCCGTCCCCATGTATCCCGAAGACTTCCAGGGTGTCGATACGATCACGTGTTTCATCGATGGTCGGCTTGCCGATACCAAGGCCCTCACCATCGAGGCGGTGCGGCCGTTCACCTTCCACATCATCCATCACAGCCACAACGATATCGGCTATTCCCACCTGCAGACGGAGGTGGAGCGCATCCAGACGGCAAACATCCTTAGCGCCCTGCGGTGGATCGAGGCGGCCGGGCAGCGCGGCCACAACGCCTACTGGCATGTCGAATCCCTTTGGGCGGTCGAGAACTTCCTGAGCAATGCCACGCCGGAAGAGGAGACCGCATTCGTTAAGGCCGTCAAGGACGGATACCTTGTACTCTCGGCCAATTACGCCAACGTGCTCACGGGCCTGGCGCAACCGGAAGAGCTCGACTGGATGACGGAGTATGCGCGCAAGCTCGAGGACAAGTATGGAATCCGTGTACGCAACGCCATGATCACGGACATTCCCGGCGTCAGCTATTGGGGTTTGGAGAGTTATACGCGCAACCACATTCCCTTCCTCGCCCTCGGGCCCAACTATGTGGAAACCTACGTCGATCGCGGCGACCGCGTCGGCGGCGTCATCCGCGAGACAGGCGATAAGCTGTTTTATTGGAAGCCGAACGCTCAGAGCCGGGACTCCCTCCTCGTCTGGACCGCCGGCAAGGGCTATTCGTACTTCCACAATATCCAGGACGGCGAGAAGCAATTCAAGTGGGAACAGAAACTGTCTCGTTACGTACAGGAGCTGACGGACAATGGCTATCCCTACGATATCGTGCAACTGCGGTATACTAAGAACGCAGACAACGGTCCAGTCGATACCCTGTTCGATGTGTTTGTCGCAGAATGGAACCAACGTTTCGCTTCGCCCGTCCTTGAGATCAGCAGCGTCGATCGGTTGTTCGAGGCATTCATCGACCACTACGGCGAAAGGATTCCGGTGCGAACCGGGGGCGAGATCAGTCCCTATTGGGAGGACGGCGCATACTCCACCGCCCAGGAAGAAAATGACAGCCGGATGCTGGCCCGGCGGACCATCCGCATGGAAGAATGGGCGCGGGCACAGGGCCGCCATGACCGTATCGACTGGTATCCCCTGCATCGCTTCCTCGTCCTGTGGCATGAGCACACCTGGGGCGCATGGTGCAGCGTATCCGATCCGGAGATCTTCTTCACCACCGAGCAGTGGCGGATCAAGAAGAGCTTCCTCGACAGCGCACTCGTGCAGTACGCCATGATCGCGAAAGCCATCGAGTATACCGAGCCGGACCCCGAGTGGACAGAAGCTGCCAACCGAATTCCAATCCTGGACTTTGCCGTCGACCCGAGGACGGGCGGTCTCGCCTCGGTTAGTTTCGACGGCTTCGACCTCCCCGTCGTGCCGGGTGATCATACGCCATTCCAACTGGTCTATGTCGAGGGTACGGACCAGCCTGCGACAACCGTTCCCATCGTTCGCGAGATGGAGACGGTCAGGGACGACGCATCATGGAAGGAGGTCAAGGTCCACGCATCGATGCCGTTCTTCCCGGTCATCACGACCACCTATGCCCTCGACAAGGAAAGCCGTTCACTCGAGGTCCGATATGCCACGACCAAACTGAAGAACACGAAGAAGGAATCCCTGCACGCCTGCCTTCCTATCCGCCATGCGCAACTCGAGTACGGCGAGGATGATCATTACCTCCACTATCCCAACGATCAGCTGCCTGGGTCGAACTATGAGTTTATCTGCACGCCGCACAGCCTCAAGCTGACCGACGGTCCGCGGATATATCGTGTAGAGACCCCTGAAGTCGCATTGGTCGAGATCGGCGGCATCATCGACGAGCATCGCGAGCGCGGCGCGAAGGTGTGGCGGCGGGAGCCGCAGCCGACATCGCCGTTGTATCTCTATATCCTCAACAATTACTGGCACACGAATTACAAGGCGGACCAGGAGGGGGATATGAGATTCAGTGTTCGGTTGGTCGCAGAGAAAGCTAAAAGCTAAAAGCTAAAAGTGAACAATGAACAATGAACAATGAACAATG
>CAYMLN010000011.1:0-15860 GCA_964391045.1 uncultured Saprospiraceae bacterium | reverse complement strand
CTTCCTTCGCGTCCAAGGGCATTGAGTATCTCCCAGTAATCGGGACAAAGATTCGGCGAATAGTACTTTTGCCACGCCTGGATAAGCACATTAGCGTCCAAACAATAAATGTGTGCAAGTGTACTCATTTGTACAATTGCGCCTCCAGTTTATGAAAGTTGCTGGCTGGCGTACCTAACAGAAGGCTTGCTTGTGTTGGCTGAACACTGCCGCTTCTCAATGCGTCAAATACAACTTGCGTAAAAAGCCTCCCATTTTTATGCAGTCGCAACAAATAGGGGTTCGGCCCACCGGGCTTCTGCCCCTGCTTCAACTTCATTGCGGCTCTTTTTCCGGCCTCGTCCCTTTTGAAATCCTCAAATTCAATCTCAGCCTGCTTCTTCAGCCGCATATACGTGGTCGATGGAATGATCTGAAGCTTCAATGCCCTGACCAATAAAGCAAATGAACTAACGCCAAAATCTCTCGATGCCTTAAAAACGTCCTGAGCACTCCTAAATGCCGATCTGTCAAGTTTCAATACGAGCTCATCCGGCATCAATGCATTCGCCGCGACTTCATTGCAAAACAGTTCAACCGGATCATACTTGTGTCGATTGGCCAGCTCAGGCGCTATTCCATTCGATACCCCTGAAGCTGCAATCCATAAATGTGCAAGTTCGTGAACAAGGGTAAACAACTGCGGGGCGTTCCAATCGTCTGAGTTGATAAAAACAAATGGCGCATATGCGTCAGCGATGGCAAAGCCTTGCAATTCGTCCGAATCCAATTTCATTCTTGCGTGAATGAAACTTGTTCGTGAAACAAAGATTCCGCTGCGCTCTGCTGCCTGTATCCACTCCCGGATAGGATTCCCTGAGCTGTATGCGAGTGGCTTGATCCCAAGTGTTTCCAGCATGTCCTTCGCAACCACGTGTGGCGTGTCCGCAATCGAGAATCTCCCAACAAACGGCAACTTGTCTTCATTGCCTTCTATATAAACATCGCGTATCCAGGCCTGCTTCTGCTGGATCTCTCGAATAATAAAAACTGAGGCGGTAGTCAACTCCTTGGATCCTGGCAACCTGAAATCCTGGAGCGGCTGAAAGTCCCTGGGAATCTCCGGCAGAAAAAATAAGGCAAACGGTCGTTTATAAGCTTTTGCAAGCGTTTGTGCCTGCCTGATGGTCGGCTGTGCCTTTCCCTCTTCCCATTCCCTTAATTTTTCCAAAGACACCTTCACCTTGGCCGCGGCAACCTCCTCAGTCATCCTTGCCGACTCTCTTGCCCATTTGAGCACATTTGGCGTTATAGATGCCCTATCTGCCATTGTGAAAAAGGAATATCTGATGAAGCTGCTTGCTCAGCAATAAGCAAATTGAATTTGTGGGCACATGACGTGAATACCACAATATGCAAATTACGCCTTTTCAAGGATGGCCGCATACCCCTGCCCCACGCCGATGCACATCGTCACGAGCGCATAGCGCGCATTCCGCCCGTGCAGCAGCCGTGCCGCGTTGAGCGTGATGCGCGCGCCGCTCATGCCGAGTGGATGGCCGAGCGCGATCGAACCCCCGTGTATATTGACCCGCAGGTCTTCGTCGGCCAGGCCGAGGGTGCGCGTACACGCGAGCACCTGCGCGGCAAAGGCCTCATTGATCTCGATCACGCCCATGTCGTCGAGCGTAAGGCCCGCGCGCTTTAGCGCCTTCTGCGACGCGCTGACCGGGCCGATGCCCATGATGCGCGGCTCGACGCCCGTCACCGCCGTCGCGACTACGCGCGCAATTGGCTCCAGGCCATGTTGCCGCGCGCCGAACTCCGATGCAACCAGCAGCGCCGCCGCACCGTCGTTGAGCCCGCTGCTGTTGCCCGCCGTCACGGTGCCGTTCTTGCGGAATGCAGGACGCAGCCCAGAGAGCGCGTCCATCGTCGTGTTGCCCTTGACAAATTCATCGATCGAAAACCAGAGCGACTCCTGCTTCCTGCGCGGGATCTCCACCGGCGCGATGTCACGTGCGAATGCGGCCGCCGCTCCTGCAGCTTTTTGTTGCGAGCGCACAGCAAAGCGATCCTGATCCTCCCGACCGATCGAATACATTTCCGCGAGGTTCTCCGCCGTCTCGCCCATCGCCTCCGTGCCGTACATCGCCTGCATCTGCGGGTTGACAAAACGCCAGCCGAAGGACGAGTCGTGCATCTCGGCATCGCTGCCGAAGGGCTGGCTCGCCTTCGAGATGACCCACGGTCCGCGGGTCATGTTCTCCACGCCGCCCGCGATGAAGAGGTCGCCCTCGCCGGCCTGGATCGCGCGATGCGCGTGCGCCACGGCCGACATGCCCGAGGCGCAGAGCCGGTTGACCGTCTCGCCCGGGACGCTGACCGGAAGCCCGGCCAACAACAGGGCCATGCGGGCCACGTTGCGATTGTCCTCCCCGGCCTGGTTGGCGCAGCCCATGATCACGTCGTCGAGGACGGCCGGATCGAGCCCGGGATGGCGGGCCATGAGCGCGCGGATCACATGCGCGCCGAGGTCGTCGGTGCGGACGCCCGACAGCGATCCGCGAAAACTGCCGATGGCCGTGCGTACGCCATCGATGATAAACGTGTCTTGCATTGTTTCTTGCTTTGGGCGGTCAGGCTTGCACGCGTTCCTCGATGCGCCCGGTGGCCTTGTGTTTCAGGACCAGCTTGCGGGCGCCGTAATGCGTGACCTCTTCCTTGACCAGCCAGTATTCGCCGTCAAAGGACGGGTATTCCGGCCGAACATCCGACTCCTCGCGGCCGCGCCATTCGGCGAGGACGACCGGTTCCCATCTTTTACTGGCCGCAGATGCATACGCTGCATCCATGATCGCGTTGACCACGTAGCCGTCGTAGAAGGTTTCGCGCGGCATTCCGCCCGTGTCTAAAGCATCGAACATCTCGGCGAACATATGGTTGTACCCAAGCTCGTTGAGTTCGTCGCCGACGGGAAAGATCCACCCGCTGCTGTTCTCCGCCTTTTCGGCCACATAGGTCACGCCCTGCCCGCTCGTGAAGACCTCCATGCCGGTGCGCAGGAAGCCATTGATCCAGATCGTGCCTTCCGTGCCCATCACCTCGTCGCGCAGGTCGAGTCCGCCGCGGAAGGCCCAGCTCACCTCGAACTGCCCGATAGCGCCGTTGGCATACTTCACCAGGCCTATGGCGTGGTCCTCCGCGTCGATCGGCTTGACCTGCGTGTCCGCCCAGCACATCACCTCGACGGGGCGGATGTCGCGGCCGATATAGTTGCGCGCGATCTCGATGCAGTGGCACGCGAGATCGAGGATGGCCCCGCCGCCGGCCTGGTCCTTGTCCCAGAACCAGTCGCTGTGCGGACCGGGGTGCGCCTCGCGCGACCGCGCCCACAGGATGCGGCCGAGTCCGCCGCCGGCGATGAGCTTCTGCGCCTTGAGGAACTTGGGTGTGTACACGAGATCCTCGAGATAGCCGTTGAACAGGCCGACCGATTCGACCGCCTTGAGCATGCGGTATCCTTCTTCAGCATTGCGGCCGAGCGGCTTGGTGCAGAGCACGGCCTTGCGGTGCTTCACGCACAACATGACCGCTTCCTCGTGGAGGAAATTGGGCAGGGCGATCACGACCGTGTCGACACTGGGATGCGCGATCGCGGTCTCGAGATCCGTCGTTGCATGCGGCACGCGGTAGTCGGCCGCGAATGCATCCGCCTGGTCCTGGCGGCGGGACTGGATCATGACGATCCGGTCGCGGTTGCGGTACCCCTGGATGGAATCCGCGTAGAACCGGCCGATGAAGCCGGAACCGAGCATGGCGATGTGGCGCACGGGCGGTGGTCTATTATATATATTATGTCGCGATCAGGCCTGGGTCTTGATCTTCTCGTGCTTGAACGCGAGAGCGAAGAAGACGAGCACCCCGACGGCGATGCCGGCGGGAATGAGCCAGACCATGCGCCAGGCGTGGCCGCCGCCCTCGATGGCATACGTATTGGCCACGAGCCCGGAGAGCCAGAAGCCGATGAGCATGCCCGCGCCATAGGTGGCCAAGGTGATGAGGCCTTGCGCGGCGCTCTTCACCTTGTCGCCGGCCTTCTGGTCCGTATAGATCTGTCCGGAGACGAAGAAGAAGTCATAACAGATGCCGTGGAGCAGGATGCCGAAGAACAACATCCACACGCCCTGTCCCGTATCGCCGAACGCGAAGAGGACATAGCGCAGCGCCCACGCGCCCATCCCGACGAGCAGTGTCGTGCGAAGGCCGAAGCGCTTGAGGAAGAGTGGCAGCAGGACCATGAAGCCGACCTCGGACATCTGGCCGAGCGTCATCGTGCCCGCGGCATTCTCCATGCCGAGCTCGTTGAGGAAGAGATTGGCGTTCTGGTAATAGAACGCCAGGGGAATGCACACGAGCACCGACGCGATGAAGAACATCAGGTAGTTGCGGTCGTTGAGCAACTTGAGCGCGTCGAGGCCGAGCATCTCGCGCACCGTCGGCGCCTTATCGGACTTCCCCTTCGGCGGCGTGTCGGGCAGCAGGAAACTGAAGAAGCCGAGGAAGGCCGAGACGGCGGATGCCATATAAAAGGTGTTCTCGAGCCGGCTCTCCTTCTCCCAGCCGAGGAAGCCGATGATGAGGCCGGCCGCGATCCAGCCGACCGTACCCCACACGCGGATCAACGCGAAGTCGCGCGACGGGTCCTTCATCTGCCGGAATGATACGGAGTTGACCAGTGCCAGCGTCGGCATGTAGATGATCATGTACAGCAGGATGTAAGGATAGAACGCGACAAACTCACCGGCCTGCGCAGCGAGATACATGAGGATCGCGCCGCCAAAGTGCAGGATCCCAAGGATGCGTTGCGCAGCAAAGAACCGGTCCGCGATGAGGCCGATGACGAACGGCGCGATGATGGCGCCAAGCGATTGCGTCGAGTAGGCCGCGGCGATCTGGAACCCTTCGGACGAAAGGGCTTGCGCGAGGTACGTGCCCATGGTGACGAACCACGCGCCCCAGATGAAGAACTCGAGGAACATCATCAGAGACAACTTGAAACGAATGCCTGCGGTCATGCTGTTGCGGTGAATGGTTAAGAATCCCGAATTTGAGAAAAATTGCGAAGAAACCATGCCACCCGGAACGCCATCCCGAATGCTTTATCGTTCGCTCATCATCGCGACCCTGTTGCTGGTCCTCCTGCCGGCCTACAGGACCGCGCGACATCACGACATGGCGCGCCGGGACATGGCCTTGTATGCCCGCATCGATTCCTTGTGCAGGCAACAGATAGATAAAGGCGGATTTCCCGGCATGGCCGTTGCCATCGGGAAAGGGAAGCATGTCATCTGGATCAATGGATACGGCTTTGCCGATATCGACCGGCAGATCGCCGTCGACCCGACGTCGCATCTCTTCCGCATCGGCAGCGTGTCGAAGGCCGTGACTGCATCGGCGCTGGCGCGGCTGGTGGCAAAAGGGCGGATCGACCTCGACGCGCCCATCAGCACATACATGGACAGCCTGCCGCCGGACAAGGATTCGCTCACGCTGCGCGAGATCGGCGGGCACCTCGCCGGCATCCGGCATTACCGCGGCTTCGAATTCATGAGCAACCTGCGTTATGATGATGTGCTTGCACCGCTGGAGGTGTTCATCCACGACACGCTGTTGTCCGCACCCAACACGAAATACAATTACTCCACCTACGGCTGGACGCTGGTGAGCGCCGTCATGCAGGAAGCGATCGACGAGCCATTTCTCGACATCTTGCGCGAGCAGGTCAGCAAGCCGCTGGACCTCGAGGACCTGAGGGCGGACAACAACGATTCGACCCGATACAACCGGCCGGTCTATTACCACCGCAACGACGGCAAACTTGTCCCGACACCGACGGTGGACAACAGCAACAAATGGGCGGGCGGCGGCCTGCTTTGCAGCGCCGAGGATCTCGTTCACTACGGGTTGGCCCACACACGGGGGCGTTATGTTTCGGAAAAAAAGCTTGCGCCGTTCATCACGTCACAACAAACGCTGGACGGCACGCCGACAAACTACGGGATCGGTTTCGCCACCGGGAAGGACGATGCGGGGCGCACATGGTGCGGGCATTCGGGCGGATCGGTCGGCGGCACGAGCATGCTGCTCATCTACCCGGAGCACGACCTCGTCGTCGTGACACTGGTCAACCTCTCCGGGGCGGAGATGGATCGGCTGGCCTGGCGCATCGCGGATGTGTTGCTCTCCGCCGAAAAACAAGCGAAGCGTTAGGCGTTCATCCCGCGGATGATCCTGTCGACCTGCCGGCGGTGATGCCGAAAATGGATGTCGAAGAACAGCAGCATGTGCCGCAGCGACATGCGGCCGGCGCGTGGATGGCGGTACACGCGCTTGTTGCCGATGATCGACGCATATGCCTCGACATCGCGGATCATCTCCTGTCGAACCGCCGTCCATTGCCGGTCGAGTTCGGCGGCGTCGAGCACGGGCTGGTCACCCCACATGTCGATCATCTTCGGGGCCTTGAACGTGAAAGGGGAGACGAACATAAAGCGGATGCCCTGCAGTCCGAGCCATGAACCGGGACCATATGGCGGAATGGCGTCGGGTGCGTTCATCTTCTTGCGGACGTAGCCCATCGAGAGCTGTTCGCTGAGGAAGAGATGATTGACGATCTGGCCGACGGACCATTTGCCGGGTGTAGGCGCCTGGTTGTAGGCGATGTCGGACAGCGTTCGCAATTGACTGAATAATGACATCCGATCCCGTTCGAGTTCATCCCAAACCTGCCTGAGCCGTTCCGCGTAGGTTGCCATGCGTTGATTAACTTGTCAATGAAAGTAAACAATACCCGCCGACCATGACGACTTCTTCCGGCCGTCCATCGCCGTACCGCGAACCTGACTTCCAGGACATGTCCTTCCGGTTCGATCCTGCGCACCGCGTCGAACTCCCCGCGTCGGACGATCCCGCCTTCGAGGAAACGCAGCCGTTTGACCAGGTGTGGCTGTGGGTGTTGATGGGCTTCGAGATGATCTTGATCCTGATCGTCCTCCTGGCGTCGGGCGTATCGTTCCTCGAGATGGTATTGCCCATAGGCGTCGTGGGGTTGGTCCTCGGCTTGTTGTCGTCCATCAGGCTGCACACGCGGATCGACGAGGACGGTATTCACTTCCGCATGCGGCCGTTTCATTTCCGGTGGCAGACGATCCCCTGGGACGAGATCGAACAGGTCTATGTCCGGAAGTACAGTCCCATCCGGGAATACGGCGGCTGGGGCATCCGCTTCGGGCGCCATGGGAAGGCGTTCAATGTAAAGGGGAATTACGGGATACAGATCGTCCGGAAGAACGGCAAGAAGCTGTTGATCGGCACGCAGGCGCCGGCGAGGGCGGCCGAGGAGCTGGGCCGGCACATGCTGCTGGTCTAATCGTGCTGGTCTAAAAAAAAATGAGCGCCGAGGGTGTCGGCGCCCAAATTCTTCTCTTGATGTACGTTCGGGTGGAAAGAATAGCTTCTTTCAGGGTTCCCGTAGCCGCGGGTGCGGCGGTAGCGGTGTCGCTGCTTACTTCGCAGCTCTCTTCGTAGCGGCCTTCTTGGTCGCAGCCTTCTTCGTTGCAGCCTTCTTGACGGCCTTCTTCACGGCAGCCTTCTTGGTAGCCTTCTTGACGACAGCCTTCTTGACAGCCTTCTTGACGGCAGCCTTCTTGACAGCCTTCTTGACGACAGCCTTCTTGACAGCCTTCTTGACGGCTTTCTTCACGGCAGCTTTCTTGACGGCCTTCTTGACGACAGCCTTCTTGACGGCCTTCTTGACGGCAGCCTTCTTGACGGCTTTCTTGACGGCGGCGCGCTTCACGGGAGCAGCCTTGGCAGCCGGCATCACCTTGTTGAGCAGGTCGCCCAGGTTCGTGCCCTCGGCAGCGGCGTTGGCCACGGCCTTCTTCACGATAGCCCGCTTGACGGCCTTCTTCACCACGGCGCGCTTGACAGCCTTCTTGACGGCAGCCTTCTTGACGGCCTTCTTGACGACAGCCTTCTTAACGGCCTTCTTGACGGCAGCCTTCTTGACGGCCTTCTTGACGACAGCCTTCTTGACGGCAGCCTTCTTGACGGCCTTCTTGACAGCAGCCTTCTTGGTAGCCTTCTTGACGACAGCCTTCTTGACGGCCTTCTTGACGGCAGCCTTCTTGACGGCCTTCTTTACGGCAGCCTTCTTGACGGCTTTCTTCGCTGCAGCCTTCTTGGTCGCAGCCTTCTTGGGTGCAGCTTTTTTGGTCGCTGCTTTCTTCGCTGATTTAGCCATATGAAAAATGAGATTAAGTTTTCGGATCGAATGGTCTGGTCCTTGGTCGGGGGTCGTCGGCGCGTTCGCTCGAACGGTTTTTGAAAGGACCTGAGGCAGGTCGAACGCAATGGACGCACGTACGTCTCCACGTTCAATTCCAGGACAAATTTACACTTTAACTTTATTTTCCATATATTTTTTACCTGCGGTTGATGAATTTTTTTTAACGCGCGCGTACCGCATCATCGCATGTCCGGCAAACCCGACACAAAAAACAGACCAAAGTGAAAACGCCGCGACGCGATGCCAATGACCTGCCGGTTACACGCTTCGCAAACCGTCATCGAACATGTCTCCGGCGAACATTGTCGGCATGGCTGCGACCTTCTCCCGCTTCCATCACCGCGTGTCCCACCGATCTCCCGACATGGCCGGAAACCCTTTGTTGGCAGGCATTCTGGCGGTTGCGCGAAAGTTCGCCGGCCTCGCGCAAACGGGATGCGCGTATCTTCGAAGGCATGGACGGACACAAGACAACGGCGCACGCGTGGACGACATGCATGGTCGCGCTGGCTGCCGCGATGCTCTTCGCCGCATGCGGCGATCGCACCGCGCATGACGAACCGTTCACGACGGAAAGCGACACGCTGGCCTGGGAAACGATCAGCCTGCTGGGCGATACGCTCTTCCCGCCGACGGTCGATCCGGTGATCCGCCTGCGGCACGACAGCCTCCTCCAGGTCGCCCTGGCGGATTACCTGGCCGACAGCCTGGACCTCTACAACATCCTCTGGCTCGGACGACGGCTCGCTTACCTGCACCGCTATCGCGACGCCATACGCGTCTATACGATCGGCCTTCATCACCATCCCGACGCACCGGAACTCTACCGGCATCGCGGACACCGGTACATCACCCTGCGCGACTTCCCCGCCGCACGCCGCGACCTCGAACACGCGGCCGCATTGGCCGAAGGACGACCGCTCACCATCGAGCCCGACGGGATTCCCAACAAGCTCGACATCCCGCTGAGCAACCTGCATTTCAATATTTGGTACCACCTCGGGCTCGTCCATTATCTCGAAGGCAACGATGCCGCAGCCGACGCCGCGTATGCCGCGTGCATGCGCTATGCCGTCAATCCCGACCTCGTCGTCGCCGTCACGGATTGGCGCTACCTGGCGCGCATGCGAATGGGCGACAGGGCCGGCGCCGCACAGTTGCTCGACAGCATTCACGCCGACATGGAGATCATTGAGAACGATGATTATCTCCGCCGGCTGCTCCTCTACAAGACCGGGACAACGCCCGCGGAGGAAACAGGAAACGATGCCACCGGACGCGCCACGCTCGGTTACGGCGTGAGTTGCTGGCATGCCTTCGAGGGACGATCCGCCGAGGGGGCATCTATCCGACGCACGATGCTCGCCGACGGGTTCTGGCCTGCCTTCGGCCACATCGCTGCCGAAGCGGACAGCGCACGGCTGGTCCGGACACAATGACGAATTCTTTATCACAACCTGACTGACACCATGCGCTACGCCCCCATTCCCGCCCGACTGTTTGCCGACCGCCGCAAGGCCCTGATGCGGAAGATGAAGAACGGCACGGTCGCCCTCATCAGCGCCAACGACCAGCTCGTGCGCACGGCCGACCAACATTTTCCGTTCCGGCAAAACAGCGATCTCTTCCGACTCTGCGGCATTGAACAACCCGAGACCTTCCTGTTTATCGATCCGTCCGCCGTCGATCCGGCTAGGCGCGAGATGCTCTTCATCCTGCCGCGCGATCCGATGAAGGAACTGTGGAACGGCGAGCGGTTGTCCCCCGCCGCCGCGCGGCGCATCAGCGGCATCGCCTCCGTACACAGTCTCACCCGTCTCGATGCCCTGATCCGGGAGTCGCTGTCCAACGCGAAGACCGTTTATACCAATCGTCCGATCCCGGATCCGGACGCACCGGCAAATTCCGCCGTGATGAAACGCCTGCAAACGCTGCTCGTCTCGGCCGGCGTCCGGCAGGTCCATTCCGCCGCCGACCTGCTCACGCCCCTGGCGATGATCAAGCATCGCGACGAGCTCGACCTGATGCGCACGGCCATCAGCGTGACCGACGGCGCCTTCCGTCGCGTCCTCGAGACGCTGATCCCGGGCATGACCGAGTACGAACTCGAGGCGGAGATCACGCATCATTTCACGGCCTGCGGCTGCCACCATGCCTACGACCCGATCATCGCAGCCGGCGCATCGGCCTGCATCCTGCACTATACGACCAACGACAGGATCATCCCCGCCGACGCACTCGTGCTCCTCGATTTCGGTGCATCGTATGCGAACATGTCCGCCGACCTGAGCCGTACCTTGCCGGCCAGCGGTCGGTTTACCCCGCGGCAACGCGCGCTATACGACGCGGTGCTCCGCGTGCTCGAGGAGACGACCGACATGATGCGACCCGGCATGACGCTGCCCGACCTCAACCGCGAGTCAGGCAAGCTGATCGAACGCGAACTCGTGCGCCTCAAGCTCACGACGCGTTTCGAGATCCGGCGCCAGGACAAGAACGACCCGATCCGCAAGCGGTACTTCATGCACGGCATCGGCCATCACCTCGGCTACGACGTCCACGATCCCGGCGATCGCAACGCGGCGTTCAAGCCGGGCATGGTCATCACATGCGAACCGGGCCTGTACATCCGCGAGGAGAAGACCGGCATCCGCCTGGAGAACGACATCCTCATCACGCGCGGCCGGCCGGTCAACCTGATGGCCAACATCCCCATCCATCCGGAGGAGATCGAGTCGCTCATGCTGGGCCGTTGATGCGTCCAGGTTCCCTCTTAACCGATTCTTAATGGTTCGGTAGTACACGTTAACGCCGCAGGTTCCGTCTTATAGTCAACAAACCACGACGGAACATGAAAACATTGATGATCACCCAACACCGGAGCGCGCTCATGAGCCTCGGCCTGCACAGCGCCCTCCTCCTGATGGCCTTCCTGCCCTTCGCCATCCATGCCGTCAAGAAGGCGCCCGTCGAACTGCTGCTCGAGATAGGCTACGTTCCGGAACAAGAGACGCTCGCCTCCGGCAGCGAAGGCCTCCAGGCCCGAAGCCCCATCTACAACGACGAACCCGAGCCCACCTCGCCGCACGATGTCGCCGATCCCTTGCCTGTTGACCACCAGGATCCTGTCGACGAACCGCAACTGGCGAGTTCGGAGGCGGAGATGCAAAGCGACGTGACGAGCGCGGACGCCTCGCCCGTCAGCGCTGGCGAACCCGACCTCGGCGGCAATGCCGAGACGACCATCGCGAATGGCGGCGGAAACGGCAGCCCGATCGAGGGCAACCAGGACGGCGGCGCGATGGCCGGCGACGGCGGCGGCGGTGACGGCCTCGAAGGCGACGGCGTCATCACGCGCAAGGTGATCCGGCGCGCGGATATCTCGCAGGTGGCCAAGGTCAACGGTCGCGTCACGCTCGACATCTGCATCGACCGCGCGGGCAAGGTGACGCAGGTCGCCTACGACCCGGAAAAAACGACCATCACCGACAAGGACGTGATCAGGCAAAGCAGCCACCTCGCGCTCGGTTACCGGTTTGAACCCCAATACACGGCGCCGGTCAGGGAGTGCGGCGAACTCACCTTCATCTTCCGCATCGACGAGAGCGCGATCGCCGGGCTATAAATATTGCGCATCAACCGCAGGAGAATGCCGGGGCAACACCCCGGCATTTCTTTTTCCAAAAACACAAATAGCCGGCAACGGATAACCTCCACCGCGGGGTCGCGCACGGGCTTCGTTCAAATTCCTGAGGGTGCACCTATCTTTAACCCCGGGGACCCGCACAACCTGACCGGCACATGTATCCAGATCTTTCCTACTTCTTCCACGCCCTTCTCGGCACGGCGCCGGACAACGCGCTCAGCGTCTTCAAGACCTTCGGGGTGTTCCTCATCCTCGCCTTCCTCGCCAGCGCATACGTGCTCTACCTCGAACTGAAGCGCAAGGAAGCGCAGGGGCTGCTGACCGGCAAGGCAGAGAAGTTCACCGAAGGACTGCCCCCCACCTGGCAGGAAGTGGCCACGAACGCGCTCTTCGGATTTATCCTCGGGTTCAAGTTGCCCTACATCCTGCTTCACTTCGACGAGTTCCGGCCCGATCCCGCCGGCATGGTCTTCTCCGCAAAAGGCACGCTGCTGTGGGCCGTCTTCGGCGCCGTCGTGCTCGGCTATTACCGCTACTGGGACGGACAAAAGAAAAAGTTGCCCAAGCCTATCGTGAAGTCGATCACCGTGATGCCGCACCAGCGCATCGGCGATATCACCATGATCGCGGCGGTTTCCGGCATCGTGGGTGCACGGCTCTTCAGCATTATCGAGAGCGAGGAGAATATCCGCGCCTTCATGCGCGATCCGCTCGACCAATTGCTAAGCGGCAGTGGCCTGGCGATCTATGGCGGCCTGATCGTCGCCTTCATTACTGTATATATATATGTACAGCGAAAAGGCATGAAACCGATCCATGTGATGGATGCGGTCGCACCCGCACTCATCATGGGCTATGCCGTAGGACGGCTCGGTTGCCAGTTCAGCGGCGACGGCGACTGGGGCATCGCCAGCGGCCCTGTGCCCGGCTGGTGGTTCCTCCCTGACTGGGCCTGGTCGACCACCTACCCGCACAACGTGCTCAAGGAGGGTATCCCGATCGAAGGTTGCACCTGGGATTATTGCATGCAACTCGAGGCGGGTGTGTATCCGACCCCGATCTATGAGACCTTCTTTTCGCTCGTCATCTTCGCGATCCTGTGGGCCCTGCGCAAGCGGATCCACATCGCCGGCGTGATCTTCTTCGTCTATACATTCCTCAACGGCATCGAACGCTACTTCATCGAGAAGATCCGCACCAATCCCGACCTCAACATCCTCGGCATGAAAGCCACGCAGGCGGAGTTCATTGCGGGATTACTCGTGCTCACCGGCATCGCGGGCATCGTCATCCTGTATGCCCGACATCGTTCGGGTAACCGGGCAAACACCTGATCCACTCCGGCGCACGACATGAAGCTCGATCCGAACGACCTGGAGGCCCAAGGCTACGTGCTCATGGACCGCCTCGACCACCAGGAGATCATCCCGTTCGTCCGCGAATACCTGCGCAAGCCGACGTTGTCCGCCATGGGCTATACCCTCGTCAATGTGCTCATCCTTGGCCTGACCATCGCCATGATCTGGCTGGCGATCGACTCAGGACGATTCACGATCGGCGAACTGTTCACCCGTCTCGCCTACGGCATGGCCATCGCGTTTGCCCTCATCCCGGTCCATGAATTCATCCACGTCCTCGCGTATAAGGGACAGGGCGCCCCGCGCACATCGTATGCGATGAACCTCCGGAAGTTTTACTTCCTGGCCGTCGCGGACCGGTTCGTCGCCAACCGTCGCGAGTTCCGCATCGTGGCCCTCGCGCCCTTCCTGACCGTCACGATCATCGGCCTCGCCGTCTTCGCGCTGGCCGACATGCCGCTCCGGCTCACCGTCCTGGGCATGCTCCTGACGCACACCGCCTTTTGCTCCGGCGATTTCGGCCTGCTGAGCTACTTCGAAGCCAACCGCCACCGGGAGCCGGTCACCTATGACGACAAGACCTCCGGGCTCACGTTCTTCTACGGTCGGCGCGCCTGAGGGAGGGTGTGCCGCGTGCCGGACGGACCGGCATGATTTTCATTTCCGACTTATCTTTGAGGGGTAAATGATGTCTATCCAGCATATCATTATTCCCTGACTTTCCCGTGTAATCTGGACGATAGACAGCCCCGTCAGATTACCGGCGGGGCTTTTTTGTTGTAACGACCTTATCGAAAGACGACTATGCATAAGCGATATCCCGAATTCAAAGGACTTGACCTGCCGGCGATCGACCGCGAGATCCTCGCCTGGTGGGATGCGCACCACGTGTTCGACCAGAGCGTCGAGCAGCGGCCGGCGGACAAGCAGTGGGTCTTCTTCGAGGGCCCGCCAAGTGCCAACGGGATGCCCGGCATCCACCACGTCATGGCCCGGACGATCAAGGACCTCTTCTGCCGCTACTACACGCTGAAAGGCTACCGGGTCGAGCGCAAGGGCGGGTGGGATACACACGGCCTGCCGATCGAGCTGAGCGTAGAGAAAGAACTCGGCATCACGAAGGACGACATCGGCAAGTCGATCTCCATCGAGGACTACAACCAGAAGTGCCGCGAGACGGTCATGCGGTACAAGGCCGAGTGGGACGACATCACGCGCAAGATGGGCTACTGGGTCGACCTCGATAATCCTTACATCACCTACGAGAACGACTACATCGAGACCGTCTGGTACCTGCTCAAGAAACTCTATGACAAGGACCTGCTCTACAAGGGCTATACCATCCAGCCTTATTCGCCCGCCGCAGGCACTGGACTGAGTTCGCACGAACTCAACATGCCCGGCGCGTACCGCATGGTCAAGGACACGACGGTCGTGGCGCTGTTCAAGGTCAACGCGGACTCACGTTCCGCCTTCCTCTTCGAATCGCCGGACGAAGACGTGCGTATCGCCGCGTGGACGACGACGCCCTGGACCCTGCCGTCCAACACGGCCCTGTCCGTGGGTCCATCGATCCAATACGTCAAGATCAAAACCATCAACCCCTATACGCAAACGCCTGTCAGCGTCGTGCTCGCGCAGGACCTTGTCGGCAACTGGTTTGGCGGCAAGAACCAGCCGGAGATTATTACCGCAGGTATGCCCTTCCCGGGCAGCGACCTGGGCGGCATCCGGTACGCGCCGCTGCTCGACTTCGGCAATCCGATCGAGCCGCTGCTCGGCGGGACGGATGCATTCGTCGTGTTGACGGGCGATCACGTCACGACCTCGGACGGTACCGGCGTGGTCCACACTGCGCCGTCGTTTGGCGCGGACGACCAGCGCGTCGCGAAGGCGCATGGCGTCGGCACGCTGACGCTCGTCGATTCGTCGGGCCGCTTCAAGGGCAGCGTCGGGCCGTTCTCCAACCGCTACGTCAAGAATTACAAGGACGATCCCGCCTACGAACCGGTCGATGTCGACATCGCCGTGACGCTCAAGACGGAAGGCAAGGCGCTCAACGTCCAGAAGTACGAACACAACTACCCGCACTGCTGGCGGACCGACAAGCCGGTCCTCTATTACCCGATGGACAGCTGGTTTATCCGCTCGACCGCCTGCCGTGATCGCATGATCGAACTCAACCGGACGATTAACTGGAAGCCCGCGCACACGGGGGAAAAGCGGTTCGGCAACTGGCTGGAAAACCTGCAGGACTGGAACCTCTCGCGGTCCCGCTTCTGGGGCATCCCGCTGCCGATCTGGCGCACGGAGGACGGTACCGAAGAACGCTGCATCGGATCCATTGACGAACTCGCCAAGGAAATGGACAAGGCCAACGCGGCCCTTGGCCTGCAGCAGCATGTGCCGGGCGACCTGCACCGACCCTATATCGACGAGGTGATCCTCGTGTCGAATGATGGACGTCCGATGCGGCGCGAGAGCGACCTCATCGACGTGTGGTTCGACAGCGGCGCGATGCCCT
>CAYMLN010000010.1:4377-16006 GCA_964391045.1 uncultured Saprospiraceae bacterium | reverse complement strand
CCCGGGGCCCTGCTCGCTGTAGGTGGTCAGGCATTTATTCATCAGGAGATGGCCGCCGATGAGGCCGGCGATCCAGAGCCGGAGGATAAACCAGCCCTTGGCGGGGTGGGCGATGCCGTAGGTCATGAAGGAGAGCGGGACCAGGATCAAGGGAATGATGTACATCGTGTTTTCCCAAAAGCCGTCCATCGATTTCACCGGTGAACCCGTCAGGCGGATGACCAGGAGCACGATGAGGTAACACATGACCCAGAACAATTCGGGGCCTGCGAGGAGGGAGAGCGATTTTTGCATAACGTGAAATTGTTGGATTGCTTTGAACTCGTCAGGCAACATGTGCGCATCTTGCTTCACCACAGCTACCACGGATCACCGCACAGATTGCCACAGATTGGTATGCAACAGAATCAATTCTACATACCGTCGGATCGAAATCCGTGTGAATCTGTGATTGAATCTGTGGTATCTGTGGTAAAATGAGATTGGTCCCCATCATTCAAATACCCTGCCTGCATTACCGGACGATCAGGATCTCGTTGTCGTTGATCCGGAAAGTGCATCCCGGCGCCCTGTCGCGCACTACCCTTTTCGCCACGAACGCAAGGACTTCGTCACGGTCGGATGACAGCATACGGGCTTCCGCTTCCCAGTGCTCCGCCGAAGGAATGCGGATCACGGCGATCACGTCGTCGGCGTCTCCGAAGGACCAGGTGCATGGCCATCGAAGGACCAGGTCTTCGCGGTAGAAGATGACATGACCATCCCGTCCGGGGAGGTCAAACCCAACATTCGCCGCATGGTCGCCGAGCTTTTCAAAGCCAAGGTCCATCCAGATGTCGGTCAGCACGGCCGGATCGATCTTCAGCGCATCCTGGATCCAGAACGTCGGGATGCCCCACGTGATCAGCTTCTTGAGCATGTCGACGTGCAGGTCATGCTTCAGCGACGCGATGAGCTGTTGCGTGTGTTCGTCAAAATGCTTGTTGGCCAATGCCTCACTCTCGTGCAGGATGCGGGCCAATTCGTCACGTGCCGCTTCCTGCATGTCGGCCAGGACCTGTCGCTCGGCTTCGAGCTCGCCGCGGACGCGGTCAAGCTCAGCAAGTGCGGCCTTCATGGCGTCCTGGAACACGCCGGCTTCGGCGCTGTGCGCGACGTGATCGTCAATCAAATCGTTCGGTTGGTCGGGGTTGGCCATCGGTTGATCAGTTCCAGCGCGGTTTCCCGATGAGGATGATCAGGAGATAGAGCAGCATTATCCAGCCGGGGACCGAGGCTGCGATGACCACGCCCTTCGCCCAGCCCGGATGGCCATGCTGCATCAGCCAGTGCGAGCCGAACAGGACGGCGCCGATGATGCCCAGCAGCAACGCCCATATCCCGCCGTTGCGCGCCGTGATCGAACCATCAGCCAGGCCGACGAAGAAAAAGTAAATGGGGATCAGCGCCATGAGCGCGTCGAACCAGAAGAAGAACCAGAAGACTTTCATCGGGTATGGGTTATGCGTGCGCAGATGATGAAGCAATGGCCTTGGGCCTCATGAAGATCGCAAGGATGAGGCAGACCACCAACAGGCCAATGGCGATCCAGGCCAGAACGTCACCGATACGGGTGTACAAGGTGATCCTCGTCTCCGGCACCACTTCGCCCTGGATAGCAGTTGTCTCGCCGTACAGCGTCGCCTGCCTGACCCGGCCGCGGATGTCAATAAAACAGGAAATGCCGGTATTGGCGCTGCGGGCGATCGGTCGACGATGCTCGATGGCGCGGAGCGCACCGATCTTCAGGTGCTGGATGTGACCGGGTGTATTGTCCCACCAGCCGTCGTTGGTCACGATGAAGAATGCCGTCGCGCCCTTCTTTACGTACCCGCCGCAATATGCGCCATAGATCGACTCGTAACAGATGACGGGCGCGACATTCAGCGGTCCGCCGGTGAACACGCCCCGTTCCCGCTGCTTCGTATTTCCCTCGATCGTGCCGCCGAGCTTGTCGATCAGTGGTCCGAGGAAGAACAGCGCGCGCCGGAAGGGATACATCTCCGGGCCGGGCACGAGTTTCGACTTGAAATATACCTGGATGTCCGGCTCGCCGGACGCGATCTGTATCGCGGCGTTCTGCGCGTCCCAGTACAAGGTATCGCCCTGGCGGTCGACGTGCTTGCGCGTGCTGCCCTTCGGATGCGGAATGGCGCCGTCAAGAATACGATAGGACGAAATGCCGGCCACGAGTCGTGTGCCCGGAAGGGAATCCATTAACTCGCCGAACAGTCTGATCGATCGGTTGTCGCGAATCGAATTCAGCCTGACACCGTCGAAGCTGGTCTCCGGAAAAACGATGTATTCCGTCTCCGCGGCAATATGGTCGATCGTTAGGCCGAGGAATCGTTCCAGTTGTTCCCGTTCCGGCACGTCGAATTTCTCGTAGTGCGGCTCATAGTTTGGCTGCACGACAGTGACATGGACCGGATCGTTGTCGCTCTCCTTCACGGTGAACCACAAGCCCAACGAGAAGGCTACAGGCACGAGCAGAGTCACCGGGATCCACACCCAGCGGACCGGGCGGGCGCGCATCCAGCGCAGGAGGAACGCGCACAGCATGAAATTGATTCCGAGGATCCACCACGAGCCGCCGAAGACGCCTGTCCATTCGTACCACTGCACGGCCCACGGGTATTGGGCCATGGCATTGCCGAGCGTCAGCCAGGGCCAGGAGATATCCCAGAACAAGTGCAGGTATTCGAAGCCGATCCACATGCCGATGAAGGCGAAAGCCGCCCATCCCGCCGGGATCCGGCGACGGATGACATGATAGAGCGTGAACGCGCCGGCCATGAGCGCGGCGTTGAGGAAATTGGCCACGAGACCCGCCATCAGTGCCGTGTTGATGACCCAGAACGTGGCGATGATGTTCCACAGGGCGAAGGCATGGAACGCAAGCAGGAAGATGCGCTTCGGGCGGATGCGCTCCTCATGCAGGTAGACGCTGTTTTCGATCGCGAGCAGCGGCACCCACGCCACGAAGACGAGGAACGTCACCGGGGAAGGGGGAAACCCGAGGCCGAGCAACACGCCCGTCAGCGTTGCGCCGCCAAACCACTTCCGGTACGTGGGGCGCTTCGGGAAGAAGACCATGGCGAGGGCCATCCATGCGGACAACTCCAGCACGAGCGGCCACCAGCCCCACAGCGGGCGCTCTGTCATCTGCCACGCGGCAAAGACTGCGACAGCCAGGAGCACGCCGATAAAGATGTGCCTGGGGGAATATCGACGTGAGGGAGCTGTGTCGAGGGGCATTAGCGAATATCGTCCGGGCAGGTGCCGAACACCGGGCCAATATACGGAAGGACAGACAGGGTGCGGCGGGCCGTCCTAGCTGACGGGCATTCCGCTCTCGTCACCGGCTGCCTGCACAAAGTGCAATTTGCCGTCGGCGGATTCGGCCATGAGGATCATGCCGTGCGACTCGACGCCGCGGATCTTGCGGGGCTCGAGATTCGCCAGGATGACGACCTTCCGGCCGGGCAGCTCTTCCGGCGAATAATGCTGGGCGATCCCGCTCACGACCGTGCGCTCCACCCCGCCGACCTCGAGGGTCAGCTTGAGCAGCTTGTCGGCCTTCGGCACGCGCTCGGCTGTGATGATCGACGCGGTGCGGATATCAAGTTTCGCGAAGTCGTCGTAGGCGATCATCGGCTTAGCTTCCGCAGCGGGCGTTGCAGGTGCGGTCGGCGCCGAAGCCGGTGGTGCAGCGGCAGCAGACATGGCGTGAAGTCGCTCCACCTGCCGGGCGATCCAGTCATCCTCTACACGGGTGAAAAGATGCTCAGGCTCGCCGAGCGCGTGTCCGGCCTCGAGCAGATTCTGGCCCTCCGCGATAAGGTCGAGCGCCGATACCCAATCGCCATCTTCGGCGACAGGTTCGAGATTGAGGAGCTTGCGAAGCCGCACGGATGCCGCGGGCATGAACGGATGCATGGCCAGGCTCAACCCGGCCGCGTATTGGAGACAAAGATTAAGGACGGCCGCGACCGTGTCGGGTTCGGTCTTGGCGAGCTTCCACGGCTCGTTAAACTGCAGGATCTGGTTGCCCGCCCCGGCAATGTCGAGCATGGCCTTCAGGCCCTCGCGAAAATCATAGCGGCAAATGGCCGACTGCACTTCGGTAAGTCGGTCGAGCAGGTCGAGCATCTCCACTTCGTGCCACGACGCCTCGTCATTGCTGCGCGCCCCGAGGATCGGCGCATCCATGTCAAAATCGGGGACCTGGCCTTCGTGGAACTTATGCGTGAGCACCATCGTCCGGTGGACAAAATTGGCGAGCGTGCCGACGAGGTCGGCATTGACATCCGACTGGTAGCCCCGCCAGGTGAACTCGGCATCCTTCTGCTCGGGCATGTTCTTGGAAAGGACATACCGGAGCTGATCGGCCTGGTCGGGATGATCGCCGAGGAACTCATGGACCCAGATCGCCCAATTGCGCGACGTGGAGATCTTTTGTTCCTCGAGGTTGAGAAACTGGTTGGCCGGCACGTTGACCGGCAGGTTGTATCCGCCATGGGCCCGCAGGATCGCGGGGAATGTCAGGCAGTGGAAGACGATGTAGTCCTTTCCGATGAAATGGACCAGGCCCGTCTCGGGATCCTGCCAGTATTGTTTCCAATCCTTGCCATTGTCCATGGCCCATTGGCGTGTCGCGCTGATGTAGCCGATGGGGGCATCCATCCAGACGTAGAGCTTCTTGCCTTCGGCGCCGGGGATGTCCTTCGGCACATCGACGCCCCAGTCGAGGTCGCGCGTCATCGCGCGGGGCTGGAGGCCGCCGTCGAGCCATGACTTGCACTGGCCGAGGACATGCGTCTTCCACTCGTCGGGATCATGATGCTCCGCGCCGTCGAGCTTGCCGGTCTCGATCCATACGCGCAGCCATTCCTCGTGCTTGTCGAGGGGAAGATACCAGTGGCGCGTGGCCTTGAGCTCGGGACGGGAGCCGGTCAACGTGGAGACCGGATCGATGAGTTCAGTCGGGCTGAGGGAGGACCCGCAGCGTTCGCATTGGTCGCCGTATGCGTCCGGGTTACTGCACTTCGGGCATGTGCCCTTGATGTAGCGGTCGGCGAGGAACTGGCCGGCCTGTGTGTCGTAATACTGCATCGACTCCTCTTCCGTGAACTGAACGTTTTGGTAAAGGGTCCGGAAGAAATCCTGCGACGTCTCGTGATGCAGCGGCGATGACGTGCGGTGGTAGATATCGAACGAGATGCCGGCCTGGCGGAACGTCTGCTCAAAGAGCGTATGATACTTGTCGATGATGGCCTGGGGGGTGGAATTCTCCTTGATGGCGCGCATCGTGATGGCGGCGCCGTGCTCGTCCGACCCGCAGATGAAGACGACGTCCCGGCCGAGCATCCTTAACATCCTGACGAAAATGTCGGCCGGCAGGTAGGCGCCGGTCAGGTGGCCGATGTGAAGCGGCCCGTTGGCATACGGCAATGCCGACGTGACGAGGAACCGCTGGGGGGGCTGGATCATAACTTGTGGCTCGGGGTGCAAAGGTACAAAGAAGACAGTGAGACAGTGAGACAGTGAGACAGTGAGACAGCGAGACAGCGAGATAGCGAGATCGGGAAACAGGGGGACAGGGAGACAGGGAGAGAGTGAGAGAGTGAGAGAGTGAGACAGTGAGACAGGGGAACAGGGGAACAGGGGAACAGGGGAACAGGGGAACAGGGAGACAGGGGACAGGGCGTTGTTCGTTGTTATATTCCGTGATCTCCGTTTCTCCGTGCGGTTTAAAGAGGGTGACTGGCAAATGGCGAAAAGTGAACGACCTGCCAAGCTTATTTCCGTGGAAATGCAAAGGGGTCCTGCCAGTGGGCGTCAAAATTGGCTTCGCACTTGTTCCGCTGCGGAGGAGGGGATGAATGCATAGGGGTAATGCGCGTGATTTTTCGACCTACCATCTCAGGGCTGAGCGATTTATCTTTATACAATACTCCCGATGAAAAAAACGATAAGGCTTTTCGGCATTGTCCTCGTGGTAGCCGTCGCGGCACTTAGCGCGATTGCGTGGTATGTTGCTCCCGTCCTTAACGGCTATGCGGCCAAGTACCTCTGCTCCCACACCTTCACGCTAGGGCTGGATCCGCAGTTGGCGAATGCGCAATATGTCCAGGCCATGAATCCGCTCTTTCGGTTCACCGCACCGGAGGTCGACCGCGAATCGAAATCCGTAACCGTATCGTACCTGGGTTTCCTGCGGCCGCGCACTGCGGTTTGGTTGGAAGGCTGCGGGTGCACCCTGCTCGTGGACAAATCTGTCGAGGCGCTTCGCGCCGACGCTGAAATGCACGAAAGTCATAGCGGGAAGGACGCGCAGGGCTTACCCGTAGGTCCCTGTTGGCCGAAGGGACGCGGCATCTGCCGGGACAGCTTTCCGCCCGGGCTGGACTGGCCCGCCATCGAGCGTCTCCTGGATGAGGGCATGGCCGAGACCACGGACGATCCGACGTTGAAGACCAACACGCTCGGCCTCGCCGTCGCGTGGAATGGCCGCATTCTCGGCGAGCGTTATGCGGAAGGTGTGACTGATTCGACATCGCTCCTCGGATGGTCGGCTGCGAAAAGCGTGTTGGGCGCCCTGTACGGCGTACTCGTGTATACGCAAGGACTCGACATCCGCCAGTCGGCCGGCCTGCCCGAGTGGGCCAACGATCCGAGGCGGGAGATCACGATCGACCAATTGCTGCGCATGGAAAGCGGTTTGGATTTTGACGAGGATTATGCCGGCGTCACGGATGCTACGCGCATGTTGTACACCTCGGCCTCCATGGGCACCTTCGCGGCGAAGGCCTCCGCGATGGCGCCGCCGGATACGCGCTGGTCGTATTCGAGCGGGACGAGCAATATCCTGGCCCGCATCCTCTATGAAAAGGCGGGCGGCACACCCGAGGCCATGCACCGGTTGATGTACGACCAATTCTTCGACAAACTCGGCGTAACCACAGCTGTCTGGGAGCATGACGAATCCGGCGTACTCGTCGGTTCCAGCTACCTGTACATGAGCGCCCGCGACTGGCTGCGCGTCTGCCAGCTTTACCTGCAAGACGGCATATGGAACGGCGAACGAATCCTCCCCGAGGGCTGGGTCACGTACAGCCTCACCCCTACCCCGCATGCCCCGGACGCCCAATTTGGCGCGCACATCTGGCTCAACGCCGCGGAGGATCCGGACCTCCGACAACTGCCCGGCCTGCCCCGTGATTTGTTCATGTTCAAGGGCTTCCAGGGCCAATGGATCATCGGCATCCCGAGCCGCGGTCTGGTGATCGCCCGGCTGGGCGTGGATCATGACCGGCGGTGGCCGGCCGGTCAGTTCACAGGTGACTTGTTAAAGCTCTTGAATTAGGGGACTCGGATCGTGAATTGTTTAAGTGGTGAATTGTTTAAATGTTTAATGCGTGAGGTGGTGCGTCCTTAATAATCCTTTACCTCCTTAAACACTTAAACACTTAAACACTTAAACACTTAAACACTTAAACATTACTATAAAAGTGCCCTCCTCCGCACCCGGATCATGAATCGCTCCGGGCTCATCGTAAACGCCATGTTCTCGCCGATCTCTTCGGCCGGCGTAAGGAGTTCCAAATTGAAGTTTTTCGCCAGCATGGAGAGGACGAGTTTCATTTCGAGCAGGGCGAGGTTCTTGCCCGGGCAGAGGCGCTGGCCGCCGCCGAAGGGAAACATCGCGTCGGGCCGGTGCACCGGGCATCTGGCCGTCGCGGGATCGAGCCAGCGTTCGGGACGCATTACATCCGGCGAAGTGAAACAAGAAGGCCGGTTGGCGGACGCGCGGGTGAGCAGGACGATCCGTGACCCTTTGGCCAACCTGTAGCCTTCCACATCGACATCGGACAACGGTTCGACGAGCATCACGGGGGCGACCGCTTTAAGGCGCAACGTCTCCTGGATGACCGCCTCTGTGTAGCGCAAACCACCAAGGTCATCATACGCGGAGGCATACGGCCTGTCCCCCAGGACAGCATCGGCTTCCTCCTGCAATCGTTTGTATAGTTGCGGGTCCCGGCCCAGCAACACGACCGCCCATGCCAGCGAATGGGCCGTAGTATCCTCGCCGGCCATCAGCAGGGTCAGCAGGTTGCTCCGGATCTCGCGGTTTGTGATGCGCGGCTCCTCGTCCGCCCCGACGAGCAGGGCGTCGAGGATGTTGGCGGGATTCTCGCGCAATCCGGGATCCTGCAGAAGACGAGCGCGACCGGCGTGGATGAATTCATCGACTTTACCTGTGATCACGCGCATGGCCTCCGCATACGCCTTGTCTGCTTTGGTCGGGAAGTAGTTGTGCAGCGAAAATGGGGCGTTGATCCGCCGGAAGATCGTCGGGAAGATCTTTTCCATGTGCGCCTGGATCGCCCCGCCCTTTTGCTCCAGGGTATTCATGTCGATCCCGAAGGCCAGCGAAGTGGTCACATCGACTGTAAACCGCATCAGGTCGTCCTGGATCGCGTAGGGCTCGCCATCCGTTGCCGCGCGATTCATCTTCTCCAACAGCCGCGCCAAGATGGTGGTCATCGTCGGGAAGAACCGCTGCTGGTGCTTGACGTCGAGTCCGCGGGTCACGATCCGGCGGTGTACTTTCCAATCCTCCCCTTCCGCGTTGAAGAGGCCGTGGATCCCTTCGGCGCGGATGACCTTGTCCAATTTCGACACCCGGCGAAACTGCCCGGGCCTCGACTTCAGGATCACCTGGATCATCGCCGGATCGGACACGACGGTGAGCTTGGCCGGACCGAGACGGACCCGGTATACATCGCCATACCGCATAGCCTGTTCCTCGAACCAGGCATGCAATTTCGGGAAGCGTACCTGGTGCAGGCTGCCCAGCCAGGGCAGGCCGCGGGGGCCGGGGAGGTCTGTGTAGGTGATCACGCAAGGGTTGGTGTGTCGGGTAAAGGTAGTCACCACGCCCAGACGGATAGACCTTGGTACGTGGTCAGCATTGTGTCGTCATCCACGCCCATGCTTTCCTGCTTGTTCGTTGGCCCCCTAAAGAACACAGGTCCGGGTTACATCATTCACATCCCAGTGATCGCCGGCTGCGGTTTCTTCCTATCTTTCGAGGGCATAGCATCATCATGTTTTACCCCTGGCGCCATTGGCATGGCGCAACCAATTTACTTCGGCTGATCGTAAGCCTATGGCTGTTGCTGGCCCACGCCGGCAGTACGGCGCAATCGTCCCCCTGGAAAATCCAGCACATCGGCGTTGAGGCCGGGTTGTCAAACCGGTTCGTCAATGCGATCGTACAGGACCATCGGGGGTACACGTGGATCGCGACCAACTTCGGCCTGAACCGGTACGACGGACACCAGGTCGATGTATTGACCCGGGAATCACACGGGCTATCCTCCAACAGGATAGTTGAGATCTATCCGGATAGGCGAAACCTGCTGTGGCTGGTCTACCGCGGCGAAGACAATTCCAGGCTCCTTTCGATCGATATCCTGGACCCCATCACGTTCCAGGTAACCCCGATCGATTCCGCCTGGCAGGGCAACATGCCCTTTGCCATGGCCGATATCGAATCCATCGTACGGGATGAAACTGACCGGCTATACGTGGTGACAGCCAACAATGATGTCTTTGCTTATGACGAAGAAGGCTTTGCGCTTCTCTTCCATGTAAACGCCAAAGAAACCGTTCATTCCCTTCATGTATCCGGAGACAGCTTGAGCGTCCAGCTTCCCCGGACGGATTCGATCGGGATCTGGCTGACCACAGGCACCTTCCTCGGTTATCAGCACTTCACCGGGCCTTCCGTGGCTGAAGCGGTCCCCTATTGGGAGCGGTTAGCCGTACTTGAGCCCGGACTGGAATTGTTTGGCTATCGCAGCCCCTGGACCTTTACCCGATTCTTCCAATCCACATTGACGGCTGATGGCTATGGCGCGCCCCGGATGATACCCGCGGGCAGTCGAGCCAATCAATTTTTCCTGGGTTACGATCCGAAAGAACGCAGGATGTGGGTGTATGACGAGGAGGACATACGGACAGTAGATCCGTTCACGGGCGAAACCGAGTTCCCGATTCCCGGGTTCAAGGCTGTGCCCCGAAGCATCTATGTGGACAAGACGAACCTGATCTGGATCGTGACGAATAACGGCGTATTCGTCCTTTCCCGGCCACCGAGGTACTTCACGTCGTTCCTCCACGACTGGAAGCCCGAGGTATCATGCCGGGGCATGACCGAAGACCGGGAGGGAAACTTATATGTGCTCACGTACAGTGGTGATTTCAGGATCAACCGATCGAGAGACGTCATCGAGCCCTGGCCGGGAATCGAGGTCTCAAACCTGACATCCACACTGACCGACACACGAGGCACCGTCTGGACCGCCTCGGAAGACGGCTGGTTCTTCCGGTATAGGCCATCGACCGGGGAGCATCGTCGATGGGAGTATCCCGTGCGGCCTTCCATCGTCGCCTGGTCGGTCGCGCAGGCCCCACGCGGCACGATCCTGATCGGCTCAACCGCCGGCCTTTGGCTCAAGGATCCCGACTCGGATGCCCCACCGGTCCAATTTACCGACTATAACGGCTTTGCAACCCTTGAATCCAGCGCTGTCATGCACATCCTGGTGACGGACGAAGGGATATGGCTGTCGACGGACAACGGACTTTTCCTGGTCGACCTGGAAAAAGGGGTCCAGGCGCATATCTCCGAAAAATCAACAGGACTTCCCAACAACAATTTGTTGTTCCTGCATCGGGACGACGAGGGTGTTTTCTGGATCGCGTCCCGCGGCGGTGGCCTTATCCGGTGGGACAGGCGCAACAAGGCGTTCCGGGTCTATACGATCAACGAGGGCCTTTCGCACAATGTCATTTATGCGATCTATGAAGACGAATACGGATTCCTGTGGATGCCGAGTGATTTCGGCCTGATGCGCTTCGAGAAGGCGACCGGCATCTGCCGCACGTTTCTCCGGCCGGAAGGCATACCGCACGAGGAATTCAACCGGGCCTCGCATTACCGGGACAAGGCCGGAAACCTTTACTTCGGCGGACTGAACGGATTCATCGTCTTCCATCCGAAGGACCTGCTCAATGTCAAGTCCGTCTCGCTGCCTGTCCAACTGACGCGGTTCGAAGCCATCAACGAAAAGACCGGCATGATGCGGGACATGACCGGCGCTATCGTCAATGACGGGCAGATCACCCTCGACGCGCAAACCTCCTCTTTTATCGTCCATTATGCCCTGCTGGATTATGATGATCCGAACTTGAAGCGCTACGCCTACAAGATCGACGGCCTCAACACCAACTGGACCTTCCTGCGGGAAAACTTTATCCGGATCAACGGCCTCAAGGGAGGGGCCTATACCCTGCGGATCCGGGGACAAAGTGCGACCGGACGCTGGGCAGACCAGGAACTCGTCATCCCCATAACCATCCGGCTGCCCCTCCTCGCAAGGTGGTACAGTCTCCTGGTGTTGGCTTTGCTGGCCATCGGCGGCGTTGTCCTGTACGTTCGCCGCCGCTCCATCGTGCAGCGGAAGCGGCTCGAGCAGGAAATGCTCGCGGCCTATGCCGCGCTCGGGGGCGACGG
>CAYMLN010000010.1:0-4367 GCA_964391045.1 uncultured Saprospiraceae bacterium | reverse complement strand
GAGGTCAGCGATCAACTCCGCCGGTTCGACAAACTCAAGGACCAGTTCCTCGCCAACACGTCACATGAACTGCGCACACCGCTCAACGGCATCGTCGGCTTGTCAGAGTCGCTGTTGGACAAGGTGCATACGCCGGATGAGCGAGAAGACCTTGAACTCATCACGGCCTCCGGGCGCCGGCTCTCGAACCTCGTCAACGACATCCTTGATTTCTCCAAGCTGCGCGAGCACGACCTGATCTTGCAGCGCAAGGCGGTCGACCTGCGGTCCGTCGCCGACCTCTGCCTGCGGATGAACCGCCATGAGGCGACCGTCAAAGGCCTCCTGCTCGTGAATCGCATTCCGGATACGATCCCGCTGGCGGATGCGGACGAGAACCGCCTCCAGCAGATCCTGCAAAACCTGGTCGCCAACGCGATCAAGTTTACTGCCGCAGGAAGCGTCACGCTCGATGCAGGCGCGGCAGATGGCATGCTTGTCATCAGCGTATCGGACACCGGCATCGGTATCCCGCCGGACAAGACCGAAGCCATCTTTCGTCCGTTCGAGCAGGCCGACGGGTCCGTTGCCCGCTCCTTCGGCGGCACAGGGCTCGGCCTCAGCATCACCAAGTACCTCATCGAATTGCACGGGGGCACGATCGGCGTCGTGTCGACACCGGGCAAGGGATCGGTCTTCTCCTTCACCTTGCCGATCGCCGCAAATGGTTCACGGGAAACGGAACCCGGACAGCGCAAAGCCGACGACCTGGCGTCGTTGGGACCTGATCCGCGACTGCACCGACCCGTGCCTGCATCCGCGAAGAAAGCAACCGTGGAAAGCGCATCGCCGGCATTGTCCGCGACGACACCGGGCCATGTCATTACGCTCGAGGACTCGGCCACCAAACGACGCATCCTCGTCGTGGATGACGAACCGGTCAACTTGCGCGTGCTGAAAAATCACCTTGAATCCGCCGGCTATGCGGTCACGCTGGCCCCGGACGGCGAGACGGCGCTTAGGTTGTTGCACGAGGACCTTTTCCACCTCGTGCTGCTCGACGTGATGATGCCCCGGATCCCGGGCTACGAAGTGTGCCAGAAGATCCGCGAGAAATACCTGCTCACCGAATTGCCCGTCATCATGGTCACGGCCAAGAACCAGGTGAGCGACCTTGTCGAGGGACTCGGCATCGGGGCAAACGATTACATCGTCAAGCCGTTCTCGAAGGACGAACTCCTCGCCCGGGTGAAGACCCAACTCGACAACTTTGACATCCACGAGGCCACCAACCGATTTGTCCCGCACGAATTCATCCAGACACTTGGCCGGAAGAGCATCATGGATCTCCACCGCGGCGACATGGTCGAGCAGCATGTCCACGTCATGTTCAGCGACATCCGGGACTACACCACGCTGGCCGAGGACATGACGCCACGCGAGAACTTCAACTTCGTCAACGCGCTGGCCGGGCGCGTGGGGCCCATCGTCAAGGCGAATCACGGCATCATCAACCAGTATCTCGGCGATACGATCATGATGTTGTTCATGCAAAAGGCCGACCACGGCATCGCGGCGGGGATCGATATCCTCCGGATGATCCAGGCCTACAACGACGGGCGCGTCGCCAAGGCGCGCAAGCCCATCCGCCTGGGCATTGGCCTGCACAGCGGGCCGCTGATGATGGGCATCATCGGCGACAGCCTGCGCACCGACGCCGCCGTTATCTCCGACACCGTCAACACTGCATCACGGATGGAAGGGCTGACGAAATACTATCACGCCGGCCTTATCCTCTCCGGCGACACACTGCGCAAGGTCGACGACCGGGAACGATTCCACCTCCGCTACCTCGGCAAGGTGCAGGCCAAGGGAAAGACGCACCCGCTCGACATCCATGAATGCTTCGACGCGGACCCGCCGGAGCAGATCGCACTCAAAGCTTCGACCCTGCAGGCGTTCCACGCCGGCATGGAAGCCTATTTCGCCCGGGACATGCACGCGGCCCTCGCCTATTTCAACCAGGTCTACCAGGCGAATCCGGCCGATGCGACGGCCTTCGGATTCCTCTCGAAGATCCATGGCTACATCCAACACGGCTTGCCGGAGGGCTGGTCGGGCGTGGAGGTGATGCAGGGGAAGTGAGACAGTGAGAGCGTGAGACAGTGAGACAGTGAGAGCGTGAGACAGTGAGACAGTGAGACAGTGAAATCGCGGTGTGTCGGCGACAAGACTCGTTTAGACAGTTGAGACGGTTGAGACAGTTTAGCTCTACGTGACGGGTATGCTAAATCAATTCAACTGTCTCGACTTCTCAACTGTCTCGACCGACTCGACTTTCTCAACTGCCTCTACTATCTCAACCGTCTCAACCGTCTCGACCACCGCATTCAGGGCATTGCCTTCCGGGGGCAAGTCAAAAGTTCCCTCCAAAGGCATGATTCTCATCATGGAGCGGCTTGAGGAGGATCATTTTTCCGGATGGTCCTGCGACCTAATTTAGGCGTGAGCAAAGATCGCTCGGCAAAACAAATCAACTTCCAACGCCATGTTACCGCGCACATCCAGTTCCGGTTCAATACGCCGGAAACCGATATTCGTATACCTCATGGGTCTTCTGTTCCTCGGGCTATTTGCCTTCGGCTGCCGGGATGACGATCCTATTGACCCTGACCCGCAACCGACCGAGACGGCCAAGGCTGTCATCGGGCCGGACGGCGGGATGCTCCAGCTGTCCAATGGTGTCCGTGTGGTGATCCCGGCAGGGGCCCTGGCCCAGGACCGGGAAATCACGATCCACAACCTGAGGCCCGAAGACTACTTCGACGGCCCGACCGACAATTCCTACGTCATCGAATGCCTCCCGGAAGGCCAGTCCCTGGCCAAGCCGGCCGAGCTCATGTTTCCTGTCCCGGAAGCGCTGGCCGGCCGGACGGACATTGACGGGCTGGCCGGATGGATCGATCCCGAAAGCGATGCCGTGGAGGTCTATCCATCGACCATCCTGAGCATCAACGATACCGCCTACCTTGTCATGGAGACGATCCACTTTTCCAAGTACACAGGTAAATGGTATGAATATCCACCGAGTTCGGCGCCGATCCTCGAGATCCCGCATTACAACCAGGGGAACACACCATATTGCTGGGCTGCCAGTTTGCAAATGATATGCGAGGCCGTAAAGCATGATGCGAGCAAAGAAGTCTTCAGCATCATTGGCGAGACCGGGGTGGATGAAGGAGGGATAACCCATTATGAATTCAGGTTTGCAAATTTAATTGCCTCACTTGTCAAGGACCGCACGGGGATTATACCCGACCGGAAGTTTTGGCCCGTGGGAAGTGTTTCCGCCATGGACGGCTATCTCCGTGACAGGATTGCGCTCGGTTACCCGGTCATCGTTCACTCGCCCGTTGAGAACCATGCCTTTATCGTGGTGGGATATGACGGCAATGACTTTTTTATTGTGAATCCGGCAAGTGAAGCGTTGAATGGAAACCTAAACTACCAGGTCAAACCTTGGTCTGCTTTCAAAACAGATCAAATTGAGTTTGGCGCTTGGTTTGTGACCCTTTCCATTCCTTCCCCTATTTCATGCGCAGATCGCCTGCAGACCATCAACATTCCATCAGACGGTTTCGTCCAGTTTAGGCCCAAAGGCGGCAACGCGCAACAGGCTATTCGCTTCGTATGTGATTACCAGGTTTCGTCCGGTTATTCTTTTCGGAACAGCGACAATGTCCGGAAGGATACGATACCGGGCAATATGAGCGAGCTTATCCTCAGTGAGATCGAGCTGGCCAATGCCAGCCGGACCCAGACGGCCCAGTACACCGTCCAGACCAAGGTACTCAACCTGAAGGAACCGACGCGTTCGTATACCTCATCAACAAAGACAATCGTCGTCGGCCCGAATAGTATGGGCAAATACAGCGAGGTCATCCCCGTGGCTGATTTCCAGAACGCCGAAGTATCATCCTACGTCCTTGAAATTACTGCCTGGGATGGGAGCGGTACGATCGACGAGGCTAAGTTCAACTTCACCCTCGCCCCGGCGGAAAAGACCGCGCGGCTCGGCTTGATCATCCAGGTCAATGTTGAGGATCATGGGAATGAAGTCTACAGCTTGCCGTTCCACAACGGATTCCCGTTGGAGCACGACCCTACCCCTTGGCCGGGCGGCAAATGGAATGGCAACGAATTCCTGATCGATGCCTACTGGACGGATGGAGAACACTGGATCGACTTCGAGGCCAGTTTCATCTTCAATGCAAGCAGGACGATGATCCTGTCCACGACTTGGAATGGAAAAGCTACCTATGGGGATTTGATTACGTTCTCCGCCAAGGACATCCCGGTCTCCCTCATTAATGAGAAATATCTGGCGG
>CAYMLN010000009.1:0-17536 GCA_964391045.1 uncultured Saprospiraceae bacterium | reverse complement strand
CATAGCGGCCGACCCTGGCCGACGTGTTGATGGCATCCGGCGCCGGGTTGTTGACAACGGACAGGCTGTCCCAGCCGTTGACGTACGTCGCGTTGCGGTTGCATTCGAAATCATCGATCATGTTGGGATCGAGGGTCACGTTCTTGCAGACGCCCTGCGGCAGGGCCAGCAGGTTGTCGAAGTAATACGTATCGGCGCTGGTCTCGACGCCCGGGTCGAAGAACAGGATGGCTTTCGTGAGGTGCGTGTAGGACGCCGCGCCGGAGAAGTCAAAGGTGTAATCCTGCCACTCCTGCGAGAGCCCGATGTTCTTGGTCTGCTCGACCGGGGGACCGCCGTCGCCTTCAAGCTTGAGCAGCACCTGCGTGGGGGCCTGGGCCCAGACGTTGAGGTGGAACTGGTTGAGGATGCTCATATCGAACGGCGTGCCGCGATCGGCCAGCAGCAAGCTGTACGCGGCCGAGCCGGACTTGACGTATTGGCCGACGTTGTCGGAACCGTTCACGCTATTGGAGTCCGGGTTGGCGACCGGCCCGTTGAACGTTCCGTCAAAGGCCGTCCACGGCAGGAGTGCTCCATTCTCGAAATCCTCATACACTTCGACCGCCTCCACGCCGACAATGTCGTCGAAGTAGAACGTCTCCGTGCTGCCGAGGACGAAAGGATTGAAGGACACGAGGACCTTGTCCATCGTCGTGAACCCTGCACCCGCGCTCAGGTCAAAGCTGTACTCGACCCATTGATTGGCCACCGTAATGTCGCGGAACATCTCGACCTGATTGCCGCCGCCTTCAAACTTGAAGAGGACCTGGATCGGCGCGATGGGCGACCAGACCTTCATCTTGATGAGGTTGAACTTGGTCAGGTCCACCGGCTGCGCCATGGTACCCAGGGCAAAGCAGAAGTCGAAATCCGGGCTGTTGGTGTACGAGCCCACGTACTCGCTGGTGTTGAGGCCGCTCGCATCAGGATTGAGGATGGCCCCGTTGTAAGTGCCATTCAATCCGATCCAGTCGATGTCGGCCACGCCTCCCTCAAAGTCCTCATACAGGACCTGGGCGCGAAGCCCGGCGAACGTGAGGAGGAAAAGCAGGAACAGTAATGATCTTTTCATATCGGTCGTAATTAGGTTTTAAACGAAAATGGACGTTAAATATAGCGATTGCCTGAGCTCCTGCCGCAATCCCCCCACCGCATTATTTGATGACGACCGGCCGGATGGAAGAACGCCCGTCCGACAACTCAAGGCGCAGGAAACAGAGGCCGGGGGACACCCCTTGATGCTTAAGATCCATTTTAAACTGAAGTCCCGGGAACACCGCAACGGAAGAGTATGTGCGGCCATCGGGGCTAATGACCCGAAGCGTAAACGGCTTGACACCCTCCAGCAGGGCAAGGTCTACGGTGACGTTTCCATCGGATGGCGACGGAAAGACGGACCACGTGAAGGGGTCCGGGACCGCCTCCCGCGTACTGGTGGGGTTCGGTGCGAACCCGATCGCCTCCAGTGCCGGTGCGATCTCCGGGTTGGACATGAACAGGGACCACAGCAGGCCTGAGCGGTGATTCTCGATCATGTTGACGATGGGCCCCTGGTCGATGGCCAGGTAGGAGTCGGCAAACCAGTTCTGCCGGAGATTGAATGCGTCGTGAAAACCATATTCACCCCACAGCTGCTCCCCGTGTTCCCGGTAAAAATGGATCAGCGCGCCGAGGCTCTCTTCCGGCGTGTATGGCATGGACGAAAGCGCAGCCGTCGGCGCGATCGTGCCGTTGTCCGTGGTCCCGCCGGGCGCATGGGCACTGTATCCCCACGGGTTGTCACTGGCCGTCAGGCCCCAGCACACCTCGGAATACCCGGTATGGTTGAGCGGGTTATCGATGCACCAGGCCCGGTTGAGGAGCGTATGGTTCCGATTCTGGTCGAAATAGTTGGCAAAGTCGTCCTTGATGTTTCGCGGATCGAAACCCTGGAAGGAGTAGTGGGCAAAGAACAACGGACCGCCGAGCGGAGGACCGACCCACAGTTTGTACCCGTACCAGGAGAAACCGTTGGTATATCCCGATCCGGCCCATCCGCTCTTCCAGTAGGATGCCGGTATATCATGGGTGGGCGACGCGATCGCAAGGATATACGGCATCATGCCCTCGTTATATCCGCGGATCGGGAAGTTCATCTGCCAGCCGAAATTGGGCGACCAGTGCCAGTAGAGTACGCCGGAGTTGTTTCGGGTGTAATGGTCCCACTCGATATCCTCCCACAACCCGGTGATGACGGACCGAAGCGCATTTTCCGCCGGGTCGTCCCGGTCGAAAAAAGCGCGTGCGCAAAGCAGGCCTTCAAACAGGAAGGCCGTTTCAATGAGATCACCGCCATTGTCGAAGGTGCTGAACGGAATGGCCTTCCCGGTCTGGCCGTTCATCCAGTGCGGAAAGACGCCGTGAAACTTGTCGGCGAACTGCAGGAAGCTGACGAGTTGCAGCAAGCGGTTGACGCCGTCTTCGCGCGGGATCCAACCGCGGTGGATACCCACGATGATGGCCATCACGCCGAATCCCGTCCCGCCGGTCGTCACGATATCCCCGCTGCCAAACCGTTCGCGGGCCATAACGCTCACCGGATGGCCGTGCTCCCAGAAATAGCGGATGGTATAGGATTGGACCATGTCCAGCCAAGCTTCTTCCTCCATCGGGGCGACGGTCACTTCAACCGTGTCCGAACGGCCCAGTTCGGTGCCGTTGATGGCCAGCGCGCGAACGAAATATGCGTAAGCCTCGGGCAGGTCCCCGATCCGCCCGGTCCAATCCATGAATCGCTGCCGGGCGGTCGTGGTCGTGCGGGTGAATTCGCCTTCCGACGGGCCGCGCCTGTAGACTTCATAGCGGTTGGCGTTGGGCTGCGCCGGCCAGTTGACCTCGGCGTGCATATCATATCCCGCACCTGACAACGCAAATGCCTGTGCACGCACGTCCCCCGCATGGAAAAGGGATAAACCGACCATCAGCCACAACAGGGACCCTTTCATGATGAATGCATTGATCCTGCCCGGCAATGCGCCGGCGGGAGAGTAACAAGGTGAATCCGAAAGATAAGGTGAGCGGTAAAAAGCAGACTGGCAAACCGACCTTACTCGCATGATAATAACGGTCCCGCGTGACCGACGCCATTCCGGACATGCCGCCTCGCGGTGGATACAAAACGCAAGCTCAGGGGTGCGTCAGCCGGATCAAATACAGGCGCCTCGGTCGTGGGCAAGGCGGTTCGCGGTTAGCCCTTGTTGATCTGGTTCTTGATCGCCTGGATGAGCTGGCCGGGGTCACCCGGGCGGTAAATATGCTGTCGGATGCGATCGCGGATGAACTGCTCCTTCTGGAAACAATCCCGGCAGTCGGGATCCGATTCGATGCGCTGGAGGAAAGCCTCCCGGCTCTGCGGGTCCATGGCCTGGTCAAAATACATTCCCACCTGCCGCTTGAAATTCTCCAGCTCGTCAAACTGATTCATGAAAAAAGAGATTACTTCCCGGCACTGCGGGGGTGAACGATGATCGACCTAGTTGGCTGGTGAGTTGGGGTGATTGGCCTGTGACTTGCGTTCCTCCCGCTTCTGGCCGCGGACATCCACGTAGCCATGTTCGCGGGCGTAATTCATGAGTTTATCCTTGAGCAGGTTTCGCGCACGGAAAAGCCTTGAGCGAACCGTCCCGATCGGCACATCGATGATGTTCGCGATCTCCTCATAGGTGAAGCCCTCGATGTCGCACAGCAAAATGACGGTACGAAAATCAACAGGAAGGCTGTTGATCGCCGTCGTCACCTCGTCGCCCATCATGTTCTCGAACACATCCTCCCGGAGGTCGCTGTACCCGTTGATCCGGTTTTCGTCCGTATCGTGGTAGGCGGCGATCTCATCGAAGTCGACCTTGTTGGGCTGCTTGGCCTTCTTCCTATATTCGTTAATATAGGCGTTCTTGAGAATCTTAAACAGCCAGGCTTTCGCGTTAGTTCCCGCGTCGTACTTGTCGATGAACCGATAGGCCTTGAGATAGGTCTCCTGGACGAGGTCGTCGGCATCGTCCTGGTTGTAGGTCAGGTGGTAGGCAAACGTCTGGAGGGCTCCGACATGGGGAAGCAGTTCCCGCTCGAAAACCTCGTCATAACGTGCCCTTTCCAGTTCTGTCATCTGCGTTGTGGTTGACAGGTTTGTTATGTGAAATTAGGGAAAAAACAGCACCCCCGGACGGAGCGGGGTTCTTCTTAGTTTTGCGCGCTATGGGACGCAAGAGCAAGTTGAAACGATTCGCCGAGGTCGCCGCATTACCCAATGTCTTCGAGGTGGATCCCGCCGAGCCGGGCCTGCTGTACCGGGAGGCCGGTCATCCCCTTGACCTGAAAGGCCATTGGCGCGATCATTTCGGCAACGGGAATCCCATCGTGCTTGAACTGGCCTGCGGGAAAGGCGATTACACGCTCGGTCTCGGCCGCGAGCATCCGGACAAGAACTTCATCGGGGTGGACATCAAGGGCGCGCGGATCTGGAAGGGCGCACGTGCCGCGATCGCCGAGGGCCTGGGCAACGTTGCCTTCCTGCGCACCCGGATCGAATTCATCGACCGCTTCTTCGCGCCCGGCGAGGTGGACGAGATCTGGATCACCTTTCCCGATCCGTTTGAAAACAAGCCCCGACGGCGCCTGACCTCCGCCCCGTTCCTCGACCGGTACCGGCAGTTCCTCAAGCCGGGCGGGATCGTGCACCTCAAGACGGACGCGTGGCTGCTCTACGAATTCACCCTCGAGACCATCCATGCCGACCCGCGGTGTAAGGTCCTGTATGCCAATCCGGACATCTACGCCATGCCGCTGGACTTTCCGGAACTCGCGCACAAGACCTACTACGAGATCTCGCACCTCGCCGACGGGCGCACCATCAAGTATATCCGCTTTACGCTCTGAACGTCAGAAGTGCTTCCACCCTTGCGCGGTCAGCTCGTGGACCTGGCCGCCGGAGGTGTGCAATTTCACGCCGTCTTCCGCGGGGGTGATCTCTCCGATGATATAAACGCTGTCCATGAAGCGGACCTTGTCGAGGTCCTTTGGCGTCACGGCAAAGAGCAATTCATAGTCCTCCCCGCCGTGGAGCGCGCACGTGATCGGATCGAGGCGGAACTCGATGGCCTGCATGCGGGCTTCGTCATGGATCGGCACCTGGGCTTCCTCGAGATAGGCGCCCGTGCCCGAAGCCTTGCAGATGTGCATCAGGTCGGATGCCAGTCCGTCGGAAACATCGATCATCGCCGTGGGCACGAGCCCGGCCTTTTCGAAATACTCGATCGAGTCCAACCGCGCCTCGGGCTTGAGTTGCCTGCGGATGAGATATTCCTTGTCGGACAACTGCGGTTGCATCTGGGGATCGGCGAGGAAGACCTGCTTCTCGCGCTCGAGGATCTGCAGGCCGAGGTATGCCGCGCCCAGGTCACCTGTCACGCAAAGGATGTCTCCCGGCTTTGCGCCGCTGCGGTACACGAGCTTCTCCTTCGGCGCCGAGCCGATGGCCGTCACGGAGATGACGAGGCCGCGCGGGGAGGCTGTCGTGTCGCCGCCGACGAGATCGACGCCGTAGGCCCGGCACGCGGTGCGCATGCCGTCGTAGAGTTCTTCCACCGCCTCGACCGAGAAGCGGTTGCTCAGCGCGATCGAGACCGTCACATGGCGCGGGATGGCATTCATCGCGCAGATGTCGGAGAGGTTGACCACGATCGCCTTGTAGCCGAGATGCTTGAGCGGCTGGTACATGAGGTCGAAGTGAATGCCTTCGACCAGCATGTCGGTCGTCAGGACGACCGGAGTGCCGCCATAGTCGAGTACGGCCGCGTCATCGCCGATGCCCTTGACCGTATCTGCCCGCAGCGGCGCCAGGCCTGCTGCCAGGCGGTCGATCAGGCCGAACTCGCCGAGTGCGCTGATATCCGTTCGCTTATGCTCTCCTTCCATAATTCTAGTCCAATGGTGGTTGATCAAAGGGTGTTCAAGATATCCCCGGGAATGTGCGTCCACAGGCCCGCGGCCGACACGGGAGCGACGATCCGCAGTTGCGCCTGCGTCGAGGGATGCAGGAAGGTCAGGGCATGGGCATGCAAGTCGATATGGCCTTCCGGGTTGGTGCGTTTCGATCCGTACCGGATATCGCCCTTGACCGGCAGGCCGATCGCGGCGAGCTGCGCGCGGATCTGGTGCTTGCGTCCGGTGTGCAGTTCGATGCGCAGCAGCATGTATTGCTCCATCCTGGCCGCGACAGAAAAGGCGAGGCTCGCCTCATCGGCGCCCGGTACCGACTGGTCATGCGCGAGGGTCCGGCCCGTGGACTTGTCGTACGTGAGATAGTGCTTCAGTTCCACCGTGCCGTCGATGCGCTCATCCAGAGGCACAAACGCCAGGTAGACCTTGCGTACGGTCTGCGCGTCCCACTGCCGGGCAAGGTCGGTTGCCGCTTGCTTCGTCTTGGCAAAGACCATCACGCCGCTGACCCGGCGATCGAGCCGGTGTACGAGGTAGAGATCGCGGTGCGCATACGCCATGGCGAGCCGGTGGAGACTGGGGTCTCCGGAGGGATCCTCCTGGGCCGGCATGCCGGCCGGCTTATTGAAGGCCATGAGGTGATGATCCTTGTAGAGGATGAGGTCACTTATCCTTCCCGACATCCCGTTTCACTTCTTCGTGATCAATGAACAGATCGGGCTCCTGCGGCGGGGGGAGCTTTACCGGCGGCTTGAGGAAGAACCGGTAAACCAGGTAGATGGCCAGCAACAACAGGATGAATTTCATATCGCCTCCGGGTCAATTCCCGCAAAGGTACGACATGCAAAGGCGAAATCCCGCTCCGTCATACTTGACTCTCAGGACATTAGGCAAGGCCCAGGCATGACAGGCAACGCGAAAGGGCGCCCGGCCGGAAATCCGTACCTTACATACGGATCCAATCCCCCCCGTCCCATGGTCCATTCCGCCATCCTTTCCTCCCCGATCGGCAAGATCCGGATCGAAGCCACATCGCGTGGCATCCGTCGTCTCAGCCTGGCGCCTGCCGATACGACAGGACCACCGAGCACGGATATCCCTGAAGAACTCAAGGACTGCGTCAATCAACTCCGTGCCTATTTTGCCGGCGACCTGAAGACCTTCGACTTGAAACTCGACTTCGAGGATGCGACGCGCTTTAACGTGGAGATCTGGAGGATGGTGATGATGATCCCGCATGGGCGCACGCGCACCTATACGGACATTGCCGAGATCACGGGGCATCCCCATGCCTCCCGCGCCGTGGGCCATGCCATCGGCCAGAATCCCATCCCGATCATCATCCCGTGCCACCGCGTCATCGGCAAGGACGGGAGTCTCACCGGCTACCTCTATGGCCTTGACATGAAGCGCTGGCTGCTCGCGCATGAGTCGCCCGGCAAGTATATGCGGCAGGTCGACCTGGTGGATGCGCTAGTAGGGCTGTGAAATTGGTTTAGCGTGTTGAGACAGTCGAGACGGTTGAGACAGTCGAGACAGTCGAGACGGTTGAAACAGTCGAGACGGTTGAGAACAGAAGGGGAGTTTGGATGACAGGAAACTCATAACGATTTACCCGAACGCCTAAATGGACTGAATCCCCTGCCCTATGCCCTATGCTCTCCGCCCTATGCGGCTTCTGGGGTGCGGAAGTAGCAGCTAGTTCAGGACATCCGGCATGACCAGATGGAACGCCGGGATATCGACGTGGAACGGTTCGCCCGTGTCGATGCGCTTCATCGTGTAGTATCCCTCCATGCGCCCGATGGGAAAAGCCAGCACGCAAAAGCTGCTGTAGGCATGTAACGCCCCGTGCTCGATCACCGGTTGCTCGCCGACGACCCCTTCGCCGTCAACGACCTTCAAGCTTCCGTCGCCTTCGGTGATATCCCAATGACGCGCGATGAGCTGCACGGGGAAGTCATTGAAATTCTCGATCTGGACCGTGTAGACATGCAGATACTGCGACCGGTGCGGAAAGGACTGTCCCGGGCGGAACTGGCTTTCCACGCTGATGCGGATCCCGTTGGTGATGAGCGTCTGCATTGGCCTAAAGTAAATAATTCCGCACAATCTCCTCCGCTTCGCGCAAGGCGCGGTCCAGGTCATCGTTGACAAGCACGCGATCGAACTTGTCTTCAAAGGTCATTTCGTAGGCCGCGCGCTCCAGTCGCTTCCTCAGGCTTTCCTCACTGTCCGTTCCCCGCGCCCGCAAGCGCTGCTCGAGCACGTCGATCGTCGGCACCTTGATGAAGATGGACAACGAATCTTCCGGATAAAGCTTCTTGATGCTCAGGGCGCCCTTGACGTCGACATCGAACACGACGTGTCGGCCGGCCATGGTCAGGCGCTCGATCTCCGACCGAAGCGTTCCATAAAATTGGTTGTCGTACACCTCTTCCCATTCCGCAAAGGCCTCGAAGGAGATCCACATCTTGAACGTGTCGACGGACAGGTAATAGTAGTCCTTGCCGTGCGTCTCATGCGGGCGCTTTGCGCGCGTCGTTGCCGATACGGAGAAGGCGGTCTGCGGGAACGTCGAGAGGATATGCCGGACGATCGTCGTCTTGCCCGAGCCGCTCGGGGCCGTGAAGATGATGAGCTTGCCGGGTGTCCTCATACGATGTTGGCCAACTGCTCCTTGATCTTTTCCAACTCGTTCTTCATCCCGACCACGAGATGCTGGAGCGGGCTCCACTGCGCCTTGGCGCCGAGGGTATTGATCTCCCGGCCGATCTCCTGGGCGATGAAGTTGAGTTGCTTCGACTTCTGGTCCATGTCGCCCTTCAGCGTCTCGAGGAAGAAGGTGCAGTGTTGCCGCAGGCGAACTTTCTCTTCGTTGATGTCCAGGCGTTCGAGGTAATAGATCACTTCCTGCTCGAAGCGGTTGGGATCCACCTGGTCGGAGCCGAGGAAATCCTCGAGCTTCTGGCGCAATCGCTGCCGCACGTTGGCGTTGCGCTCCTGGTCATGCGCGTCGATGCCCGTAGACATCTCGGCGATCGCCTCGGCCGATTGCAGCAGGTCCTGGTAAAGGCTCCAACCTTCGTGTTCGCGAAAGGCCACAAGCTGGTCCATCGACTGGCTGACCGCCTGCAGGAGGGCCTCCCACAGGCCTTCGTCGACCGTGGCGTCGAGGTCCGTCCGGAGCAGGTTGGGCAACTTGAGCACCTCGTGGAGCACCTGGTCGGGGCCGACCCCAAGCGGAGCCACGATGTCGGTCAGTTCCCTGAAGTGCTTGTGGATCAACGCGCGGTCGAAGCCGATGTCATCCATGGCGCGATCACCCTCGAAGGAGATCGTCATTTCGATCTTGCCGCGCTGGAGGCGCTGGAGGACGATGTTGCGCAACTCGATCTCGCGTTCGCCGAGCGCCACCGGCAGCTTGATGCGCAGGTCGGTGATCTTGGAGTTGAGCGAACGGATCTCCGAGATGACCTGGATATCGTTGAAGGCGGCCGAGCCCCGGCCGTAGCCGGTCATGGATTGGATCATAGGGGCGAATATAGGAGGAATGGGGGAGGAGGGGAGGAGGGGGTTGGCAAAGAGGCCAAGGGTGGCCCTGCGTTAAAGACTTAAATTTGTAACATACCACACTATGTGTTTTTCAAACGATATATAAGTTCCTGCAGGCGAACCAAATGATCCCTTTCACCATCCCTCCGACCACCCCCCACCACCGCCCATGACCTTCCCCGACCTCACGATCATCGGCGGCGGCATCGTCGGCCTCGCCACCGCCTACGCCATCCGGCAGCGCCACCCCGGCCTCCGCCTCGCCGTGATCGAAAAGGAGCCCACCCTCGCGTCCCACCAGACGGACCGCAACAGCGGCGTGATCCACTCCGGCATCTACTACGCGCCCGGCAGCGCCAAGGCGGTCAACTGCGTCCGCGGCCATGGCATGCTCCTTCGCTTTTGCGACATGCATGATGTCCCGTACGAACTTTGCGGAAAGGTCATCGCCGCGACGTCCGAGGACCAGTTCGCCGGCCTGGACCGGATCCACCAACGCGGCATCGCGAATGGCCTTGAAGGCCTGCGGCTGCTCGACGCCCGCGACGTCCGGGAGATCGAGCCCCACTGCGCGGCGCTTCGCGGCATCTTCGTCCCCCAGGCCGGGATCGTCGATTACCGTGCCGTAGCCATCAGGCTCTCCGAAGTATTGCGCGCCACCGGCGCGGAGATCATCTGTGATTTCCCGGTCACCGCGCTGCGGGAGTATGCCGATCATGTCCTCATTCGCGCGGGCCACCGTGAAGTGCGCAGCCATCGCGTAATCACCTGCGCGGGTCTCTACAGCGACAAGCTCGCGCGACTCGCCGGCCTGGTGCCGCCGCACCAGATCGTGCCGTTCCGCGGAGAATTTTACCAACTCACGGACGACGCCGCCCGCAAGGTCCGCGGCCTGATCTACCCCGTCCCCGACCCCAACTTCCCGTTCCTCGGCGTACACCTGACGAAACGCATCTCCGGCGGCGTGGAAGCCGGGCCGAACGCTGTGCTCGCTTTCCGGCGGGAGGGATACAGGCACCTGGATATCCATCCGGGCGAACTCACCGGGATCCTTGGGTATCCGGGATTCCTCCGGCTCGCGGCCAGGCACTGGCGCAAGGGCCTGGACGAAATGCACCGGTCCTTCTCCAAACAGGCGTTCGTGAAAAGCCTACAGGCCCTTGTTCCTGACCTGGGGATACAGGACATGCATCGCAGCCGGTCCGGGGTCCGGGCACAAGCGCTTGACCGCCAGGGCAATCTCGTCGACGATTATGTGGTACTTGATCAGGACCGGATCCTGCACCTGATCAATGCCCCAAGCCCCGCGGCCACGTCCTGCCTCTCGATCGGGGAGAACATGGCCGACCGCTTCGACCGCATGCTGAACCTGTCCTGACCAGGTAACATTCCGTGGTTTGCCCCATCTTTGCGGGCCGCCGGCCTTAAACATTTTGGTCTTCGCCGGCATTTATACTTGATCATGGAAACCACGACCACGACGAAGCCTCCCGTCCTTATCTATACCGAACAGACGCCCAACCCGGAGTCGCTCAAGTTCGTGACCAACAAGATGTTGTATTCGGGTACCGCCGATTTCCGGACGCGGGACCTGGCCGACCAGTATTCGCCGCTCGCCGCGGCGCTGTTCGACCTGCCGTACGTGAAGTCGGTCTATATCTGCAACAATTTCATCACACTCACCAAGGAACTCAACTACGCCTGGGAGGACCTGATGATCCGGACCAAGGACTTCATCAAGCAGTACCTCGCCGACGACAAGGCCATTATCCTCGACGGCTTCGCCGAGGCCATGGCCGCGGTCGAGGCGGAACAGCACGCCGCCATCCAGTACAGCGGCGATGACGAGGAACTCGTGAAAAAGATTCGCGAACTCATCGACACCTATGTCAAGCCGGCTGTCGAGATGGACGGCGGCAACATCGAGTTCAAGGCCTATCACGACGGTATCGTGACGCTCACCATGCAGGGCGCGTGCAGCGGCTGCCCGTCGAGCACCGTGACGCTCAAGTCCGGCATTGAGGCCATGCTCAAGCGGATGGTGCCGCAGGTACGCGAGGTCGTTCAGGAAATGGGGTAATAAAGCTGGACGTCAGGAGTTTTCATTATTACCCACGGAATTTCCTGATTGGGAATTATTGCCTTGGGTGCCGGAGCGTTTTCGCCAAGGAAGCCCGTTCGTGATACGCTTGCCTGCTTCGTGACTTTTCGGACTAACCACGCAACGCGCGCGCTCCTTACGTACTGTCTATCGGGTGATCGGACGAAGCAGATCAGCTCATTCTCCTTTATCGATCAACATCCGCAGGCCAAGAAAAAACCGTCTTCCCTGGTTTGGCGCGTATGCATATGTGGTATCAAAGGATAGCCCATACGGATTGTCCGGCAGGACCAGCGGCAGTCCGTCCGGACCATACTGCACATGCTTGTCGAAGGGATCGAATGCGCGGGCGATCAGGAACGGATGATCCCGGGCCGGTGTCCAGTTGAGGAGGTTCTTGACACCGGCGTAGATCTGGAGGTTCCGCCCCAGCGGCTTCGTGATCTGGATGTTGTGATGGCTCCACCAGGGGGAAGCGGGTTGGCGAGGATCGGCAGGACCGGCAAGGGGCATCTGCATAGGGCCGTAAAGATTGCCTGTATAATCCATCGTGAGTCCCTGCCGCCCGGATCCATAGCGCACGCGCCACACGCCGGAGAATCGCTCCGTGAGCAGGGGCCGTGCGCGTTGTATACCGTCCTGGGTGTGAATGTCCAGGTACGTGCCGCCGAGCATGATGTCAAGTCCGACCCCGGTATCGAACTGCAGGTTGAGCGTGAGGCCGCGGGAAATACCATGGCCGTCGAGGTTGGCATAAATGATCTTGTCCGGGTCGGCATCATAGTCGGCCATGATCTTGTTGGCGAACCGCGTATGGAAGGCCGTGAAGTCCGCGATGATCATTGAATGGGTGCCGATAAAGAACTTCTTGATGAGATTGAGGTTGGCATTCCAGGAGGTCTCGGGGCGGAGTTCTTCACGAAAGACGACTTCACGCGATCCCGTCAGTGCCGCGTGGTCCTCCGTGAAGACTTGCGCCACGCGGTATCCGCTGCCCATGGTAAACCGCAGGATCTCGGTCTTGCAGGTCGATGACCATTTGTAACTGAATCGAGGCGTGAGAATACTGCCGTGTACGGAATGGTGATCGTAGCGAAGGCCGGTAAGCAGAGTATGGCTGGACCCCATGCGCCATTCGTCCTGGACGAAGACGCCCGGCAATCCCGTGCGCGCAGGACTGCCGGACGTTGCCGGCGTGTTGTCATCATATGCGGTATATCGCCAGGCCGCGCCGAGGAGCAGGTCGTGTCCGGTCAGTTGCGGATTCCAGGTGAGCTGTCCGAAGAGCACCTGTTGGCGGGCGATGAACGGGATCACGCCGTATGCGCTGTTCTGAGCGTGACCGTTGGCGCTGAACCGGAATGAAACGGGTGCGCTGACCGGCAGCCGGTACTCGCCAAACACCTCCCAGCGGCGGGTGCGGATGCTTTCCGCATACAGGATGTCCCCGCCGCGAAAAGCAGGCGTCCAGTGCACATCCCCACCCCATCGATCTTCATGGACATAGCGGGCGCCAAGGATCATGGGGCGATCAGCCGTTCGGTCAAACGACCACTTGGTAAACACCGAGAGCCTGTCCTGGAGGGCGATGTCCGTAAAACCGTCACCGTCATGATCGGTCGGGATGCCGAAGTGGAAGAGATTCGCGCCGGCCATCGCCCTAATCCCCCGGGCAGGTTGGAACGCGCCGCCGACGTCGGCATTGACCTCTCCCCAACTGGTCGCGAACGCGTCGAAAGAAAATGCCGGTGCTTGTTCAGGTGCCCTCGTGATCACGTTGATCAGGCCGCCGACGGCTTCGCTGCCGTACAGGGTCGACGCTGGGCCCTTGACAACCTCCACCCTGTCGATCAAGGTGAGCGGAATGCCCTGCAGCCCGTATACCGTAGAAAGCCCGCTGACCAGGGGCATCCCGTCGATCAGGACCAGGCTGTACGGTCCCTCCATGCCGTTGATGTGAATGTCACCGGTGTTGCAGACGTTGCAATTGAGTTGCGGGCGAACGCCATTCACCTGCCCCAGCGCTTCATACAGGTTCGGCGTCGGATTGGCGGCAAAATAAGCGGCGGAATAGACCTCCACGGGAACAGGACTGTCCAGCCGGGAGACAGGTTTCAGGGTGCCGGAGACGACAACCTCGCCCAACGCCGCCGCATCGGGGGCCAGCGTCAGCGTTACCCATGTCGTATCACCTGGGTTCAAGGTGACCGTTCGTTCATGCGGGCGATATCCGACGGCTGAAACGCGAAGAACAGCGGGGCCCTCCGGTAACCCGGAAATGCTAAATGCCCCGGCCGTATCGGCTTGTGCGCCCAGGTCCGTGCCCGCAGCGTAGACCGTCGCATACGCCACCGGGGCGTTGCCGGTCGAGACAACGCCCCGCAGGGTGGCGAACTGTCCCAGCGCAGGCAGGACGGCCAGGCAGGCCGCGGCGCCGAGGATCGCACGGCAAACCGGTGGGTGCGGCATGTCGGCTGAAGTGGTGTGGGGACAAAGATAATTGTTTTATTTGTCTAACTTAAAAGTTTTTAAGGATGCCAAACCGGACAGGATGGCCCGCCGCCGGCTTGCCTATCTTCGTACCATGTACTCGACGGTGGAGGAAAATTATCTCAAGGCGCTCTTCGCCCTGTCTGCCGAAACGGGCGAAGTCAACGTGAATGACTTGTCGAAGCGGCTGGGCCTAAAGATGCCGACGGTGACGAGCATGATGAAGAAACTCGGCGCCAAGAAGCTTGTCCATTATGAGCGTTACAGGCCGCTGCAGCTCACGGAAAAAGGACGCAAGGAGGCTGCCCTGATCGTTCGCAAGCATCGGCTGACGGAGATGTTCCTCGTGGAGAAAATGGGGTTCGGCTGGGAGAACGTCCACGACATCGCCGAGCAGGTGGAGCACATCAACGCGCCCGAATTCTTCGAGAAGATGGATGAGCTGCTCGGCCATCCCGAGATCGACCCCCACGGGTCGCCCATCCCCGACCGGCATGGCAAGATCGTTTACCGGGAATACACGCGCCTCAGCGAATGCAAGCCCGGGGATGCCGTCCGCCTCACGGCCGTTATCCACACATCAGGTGAATTCCTCCGCTTCCTCAACAGTCGACACTTGAAACTCGGCGCCGGAATGAAGGTGAAAGCCGTCGAGCCGTTCGACCGATCCATGCTCGTGACGATCGGAAAACGTCCACCGGAAACGTTGAGCCTGACGGTGTGTGAGCGTCTGCTCGTGGAAAAGGCATGATGGGGTGGCGACCCCGCAGTTGTCATTTCGTCGTAAAGGTCATCGACAAGGTGAAGACCGCATCCTGGCCAAAACGCCCTGAAGCATACGGTCCGTAGCGAATGAATACGCCTGCTCCAATACCGAGGTAGGATACGTTAAGGTACTTGAACTTGACCAGGTTGTCCAGTTGCACGCCCGATTCGAAAAGCCCCTTCTCCTTGGTTTGGAACGTGACCTGCTGATGATATTCGGGATTCTCCAGGCTGCCCCAGCCCATGTTCTGGAAAACCGTCACCGACGGTCGCCAGTTGCCGATGTGAAACAACAACGAACCGAAGGCATGGGCGAAGTGCACATTCACGAACCTGTCCGAAAGGAACTCATACGGCTCGGCGGTCATGAAGGAATTCCGCACCAATACCGACCAGTTCCGCACAAAGCTGCCTTCCCCGGTATACAGCAATCCGTAGGGGATGGACGAATCCACCCATCCACCGTCGACGCGAAGGCTGGACTTCCCCAAAGAAGGAATACGAACACTGTACTCGATTCGGGCCTCGAGCTTTTGATAGTCGAACTGCCCGCCCCACACGTCCCGAAGCCCGCGGCTGTAGGCCAGCGTCAGGACCGGAAAATCCGCACCCATACTGATCCGTTGGCCCATCGAACGGATCAGCCGTTCCTTATGGGCGTACCGAAGGATAACCGCAACGTCCGTATTCACATAGTCCGTTAGCGGCGCCTGGTCATCGGGCTGAAACGCATACGCATAGCGCGGGTCGAGCGTCATACGGTTAAACGACGCATTCAGCCGCACGTAGCGAAGAACGCGGAAGCCGACCGACGCCGTCGCATGCGTCATGTGATCCATCCGGGAGGCCAGGAAGGTCCTAAAGTCGAATTGCCGCGGACGGAAAATGCCAAGGCGCGAAGATCCCGTCTCCCGCAATCCATCGTGATACCCGACCCGGATCTCACTTTCCCCTGTCGCGTCAAGCTTGAAGATGGCTTCTGCCCCGAACTTCCAGGTGTGGTCCCGAAAACCATAGCCGCCGTAGCCCCCAACGGCCAGGTTACGGATGAAGTTGTCATTCGTGTAAACGCCCAGCCCGAGGCGGACACCCTCGTATTGGTTGAAGGCAAGGATCCTGTCGAGGTCCACGTCCAGGATGCCCACGGGAAATTTCCCCTGGCCCAACCGCTCCACGATCTTCAGTTTGTCGTCAAACTTGAACTTCTCGCCCAGGCTGTCCAGAACCTGATAGGTGATCTGTTCGCGGCTGTCCAGCGGAAGGGATCGCCGCTCCGCCCAGTAAGCACTGTCGCGGCTGTTGGCCAATGGGTGAAGATGCACTTCCTCCAGGGCAAAGGAGCCCTTGTCAATGTCCGGTGAAAGTTCTACGTCCTCGATCAGGCTGATGCCGCTGGCGCGCACGCCGATCGTACTGGTCTTGTCGTCCCGCAGGATGAGCTCGAACTTGAGCTGTTCGGGAAACCACTGTTTCCCGTCAACCAGCCGGTATCGCTGTTGCAGGTTCACATCGACAAAACCCCGGGTATAGGGCTTTGCGAGCACGTGCTGGATCGCGTACCCATGCGTATGGACGTACAGGAGGCCTGTGAGGGCTTCAAAATTCCGGCCGGGCAGGGGCTTGAACGAAAGGATGTATACCGTGTCCAACCCTTGGAACAATGTGTCCCGGATATGGAACTCGTACTTCGACAGGCTCCCGTCGCTGATGGGATTGAGGTAATCGACATCGATCACCGTGATGATGTCCTCGTAAAAGGAAAACGGTTGCACGTCGGTGGCCAGCGGGGCGAACGAAGCGGACTTGAACCCGGACACCCGTGTCGCGAGCACCGTCTCCTCGCTGTGGTTAGGCCGGACGAATTTCCGCTCCGTGATGGATTCCATGACAAGGAAATGCCCGCCGCGGAACAAACTGTCCAGGCCGGCCAGGTCAGCGCTATCCGAAGGCGCCGAACCGGTTTCAAAATCATAGACAACCTTATTGTACGATGTGTACCGGTATGCATCGATCTTCCGCGGATCATTGCGATCCTTGTTCCGGATCACCTCGCGGATGATACGATTGGCGGGATTCTCCCCGGCCCGGATGACGACCTCCCCCAGGGCTATGGCGGAGGCCTGCAGGTAAAATATCCCGTCCTCGGGGATCTCCCCGCTATCGACGTCTATGGTCAGCTTTTCATAGCCGACATAACTGAAGGTCAGGGTTTGGATCGGTACGGTTGCATTCAACACAAACCGTCCATGGATATCCGAGGTGACTCCCTGTCGTGCATCCCCGTTGATGATAATGTTGACAAAAGCCAGCGGCTCACGGGTTGACTGGTCGAGGACCTGCCCCATGGTGTGCTGCGCGGCAGCGGCCCCGGGCAACCAAAACAACAGGAACAGGAGAAGGCGCATTCCGGCTGCTCGATTCATGGAAAAGACGGATATGTAATCAGACATTTGGTGTGCACTCCGGATGTGGTATGGCCGCGAACGCTGTTATTACATTTGGGGCAGACTGCGCTACTTCCGCGTCGATGCCTTTCAGCGGAAACAGCCGGAAAGATAATTCCGAGGGTCGAATCAAGCCAAGCATGCAGGGCTGTCACGCCCCCCGTGC
>CAYMLN010000008.1:5350-19281 GCA_964391045.1 uncultured Saprospiraceae bacterium | reverse complement strand
GTGCGGTCATGGCCCCGTCCTCGAACAAGATATCGCGCTGACCAACACGTCCCTTGACCTGATCGGCCAGGCCCGGATGATCTACCAATACATCGCTACCTTGCCCGGCCAGGAAGGCCAGGACGAGGACAAGCTGGCCATGCTGCGGCTCGAGCACGACTACCTGAACCTCTTGCTGGTCGAGCAGCCCAACCTCGACTTCGGCCATACGATCGTGCGCCAATTCCTCTACGACGCCTTCAACCTGCTGCAATACGAAGCCCTTTCGTCACATCCCGACAGCCACCTGCAGGCGATCGCCGTCAAGACGCTCAAGGAGATCAAGTACCACTACCGCTACAGCAGCGAATGGATGCTGCGCCTCGGCGATGGCACGGAGACCAGCCACGGATACGTCCAGACCGCCCTCCATGCGTTGTGGCGATACACAGGCGAAATGTTCGTACCCGCCGATTACGAACGCGAGGTTATCGCCGCCGGACAGGCGCCCGACATCGCCGCCCTCCAGGCCCCGTGGCTTGACATGGTATCCGGCGTCTGTCGCGAAGCCGGCCTACAGCTACCCGCAAATACGGCCATGCAACACGGCGGCAAGCAGGGCCGGCATACGGAGTACATGGGGTATCTGCTGGCCGAGTTGCAATACATGCAGCGCGCCTATCCCGACATGAAATGGTAAACCGGTCATAACAGGCCCACATGCGCACCGAAGCCGAATTCTACGAGAAACGCCAGGCGATCGCCGCCCTGCTGGCTGAGGTGGAAGACCCGGAGATCCCGCAGCTGTCCATCGTCGACCTCGGGATGGTGATCGACATCCGGGAGTCAGACGGCGCCTGGCGGATAGACCTCGCCCCGACATACTCGGGCTGTCCCGCGATCGACGTGATTCCCTTGCTGGCCAGCGCACGGCTTGACGAGGCCGGGATGCGCGACATCAAGATCGACATGGCCCTGCGCCCACCTTGGTCGACAGACTGGATCAGCGAGCGGGGCATGCAGAAGCTGGAGGAAGCCGGCATCGCTCCTCCCGCCGCGCGAACTTCGGACATGATGACGGATGACAAGCCGCGCACGTGCCCATGGTGCGGATCCGCAAACACGCTGCTCGTGAGCCGCCATGGTTCTACACCGTGCAAGGCATCGTACAAGTGCGCGGACTGCCTCGAACCGTTCGAGTATTTCAAGTGCTACTGATCCGCAGGTGCTGGTCCTCCTGCACGTCACGCCGGCTGGCTACCTTTGACCCGACATGACGCTACCCTTTATCCGCCTGCACGCCGGGCGCGAACAATCCGTGCTTCGCAAACACCCGTGGGTGTTCTCCGGGGCGATCAAGTCCGTTTCCGAGGCATTGGAAGACGGCGCTACGGTACTTGTCCAGGATGCCCGCGGCAATGACCTGGGCATTGGCCATTTCCAAAACAGCAGTCTTGCCGTCCGGCTGATCTCGTTTGCGAACGTTCCCATCGACGAGGTGTTTTGGTTCGACCGGCTGAACGCTGCAGCCGCATATCGTCAGGCGCTCGGGTTCATACGCGCAGGCGAGACCGATGCCTTCCGGCTGGTTCATGGCGAAGGCGACCAGCTGCCGGGCCTGATCATCGATGTCTATGGCGACACGGCTGTCGTCCAGGCGCATTCGATCGGCATGCACATGGCCATGAGCGATATCACGAATGCCTTGTGCCGGCTGCCGTCGATGGGCATCACACGCGTCTACGATAAGAGCCGCGAGGCGCTTCCGGCCGATTACGCCGGTCGCCAGGCCGATGGCTGGACGATCGGCGAAGGCGAAACGACACTGTGCATCCACGAGGGCGGTATCGCATTCGACGTCGACATTGCCGGCGGACAGAAGACCGGATTTTTCCTGGACCAACGGGAAAACCGGGCCATGGTCGGACGATACGCGCACGATCGAACGGTGCTCAATTGTTTCGCCTACACCGGCGGATTCTCCCTGTATGCGTTGTCCGGTGGCGCCACACATGTGACGTCAATCGATTCGTCCGCGCCGGCCATGGGGATCCTGGAAAATAACGTGATCCGGCAAGGAACGACCGAACGGCACGCCGGCCTGCGGGACGACGTCCTGAAGTTCCTGACCCGTTCAGAAGAAATGTACGACCTCATCGTCGTCGACCCGCCCGCGTTCGCCAAGAGCCTCGCCAAGCGTCACAACGCCGTGCAAGCCTACAAGCGCCTCAATGCCCTGGCGATGAAACGGATCAAGCCCGGCGGGATGCTCTTTACGTTCTCCTGCTCCCAGGTCGTCGACAAACCGCTCTTCCATAACACGATCGTGGCAGCGGCCATCGAGGCCGGCCGCATGGCCCGCGTGATGCATGACCTCGGGCAGGGCCCCGATCATCCGGTCTCGATCCATCATCCCGAAGGCCATTACCTCAAGGGGTTGGCCCTCTACCTGGATTGAATATCCGCTTGAGCGGGTCGGTTATCTTTACAGCATGGACAAACGGGGCGTTTCGACCCCGTCGAGAATCAACCACAGCTTATGAACGAAACTGAAACCCTGCTGATCACGCGTGAAGGCCCGGTCACGACCATCCGGCTCAACCGGCCCCAGCGCTTCAACAGCTTCAACCGCGAGATGGCCCTCGCCCTCCAGGATGCCCTGCGCGTCTGCACCGAGGACGGCACGCGCTGCGTGGTCCTCACCGGCGAAGGCAAGGCCTTCTGCGCCGGACAGGACCTCAACGAGGTGACATCGCCCGACGGCCCGCCGATGCAGCGCATCGTCGCCGAACACTACAACCCGATCATCGAACTGCTCCGCGACATTCCCCTGCCGGTCATTGCCGCGGTCAATGGACCTGCGGCCGGAGCCGGCGCCAACATCGCGCTGGCCTGCGACATCGTGATCGCACGCGAGTCCGCCTACTTTATGCAGGCCTTCGCGCACATCGGCCTGATCCCGGATAGCGGCGGCACGTATCACCTCCCGCGCCTGGTCGGATTCCAGCGCGCGTCCGCGCTGATGATGCTGGGCGAGAAGGTTTCCGCAAAGGAGGCCGAAGGCATGGGCATGATCTACAAGTCGATCCCGGACGACCAATGGGATGAGACCGTCACGGCGCTCGCCGGCCGCGTGGCCCACATGCCCACGCGGGGCCTCGCGCTCACGAAACGTGCGCTCAACGCGTCGATGTCGAATACGCTGATCGAGCAGCTTGAGACGGAAGAACATCTCCAGACGACCGCCGGCAAGACCGCCGACTATGCCGAAGGCGTTCAAGCCTTCCTGGAAAAGCGCAAACCCACATTCACCGGCGCGTGAAGACGATCGCCGTGATCGGGGCCGGGGCCATGGGCAGCGGCATCGCCCAGGTGGCCGCCATGGCCGGCCATGACGTCCTCCTGTACGATACGCGGGAGGCGTCCCTCGTGAAAGGCGTTGACGGCATTCGCCAGTCGCTCAACCTCCTGGCATCCAAAGGACGCATCACGGATACCGAAGCCAATGCGGTGTTTGGCCGAATCTTTCCGATCGACAAACTGGAAAGCATCCGGGAAGCGGGATTGGTGATCGAAGCCATTATCGAATCGGAAGCCGAAAAACTGAGCTTGTTCGCGCTCGTCGAGCCACTGGTCGCGGCGGAAACGATCCTGGCGACCAACACCTCCTCGTTGTCCGTCACGGCGCTCGCCCGGCCGCTGAAGCGGCCTGAGCGTTTCGTTGGCCTCCACTTCTTCAATCCGCCCGTGCTGATGAAGCTGGTCGAGGTCGTGCCTGCGCTGCAGACGGACCTCTCGGTCAGGGACGAAGCGGCTGACCTGATGCGCAGTTGGGGGAAGGTGGCCGTGATCGCACGCGACACCCCCGGCTTTATCGTCAATCGGATCGCCCGGCCCTATTACAGCGAAGCGCTGCGCATTGCGGAAGAAAACATTGCCACGCCGGCGGTGATCGATGAAGCGATGCGGCGTCTCGGCGGATTCCGGATGGGACCCTTCGAACTCATGGACTTCATCGGGCACGACGTCAACGAGGCCGTGACCCGGTCCGTGTGGACGGCCACGAATTTCGAACCCCGGTATGCCCCCTCTGCGCTCCAGGTCAACCTGGTCCGGGCGGGTTGGCTGGGCCGGAAAACAGGCCGAGGATTCTATGATTATGCTGCCAGGACGCCCGAAAGACCGGATGTGCCTGCAGAACACCTCCAACCTGTATTCGAACGCATCATCACGATGCTCATTCACGAGGCGGCGGATGCCCTGTATTATGGCATCGCCGGCCGGGATGACATCGATACCGCCATGACCCTCGGCGTCAATTATCCCAAGGGACTCCTGGCCTGGGGGGATGAACTCGGCCCCGAATGGTGCGTCGACCGGATCGACGCCTTGTTTTCCACCTACCGCGAAGGCCGGTACCGGGGCAGCCCGCTGCTCCGTCAAATGGCACAGCGCGGCCAACGGTTTTTCACATGAACGCCTACGTCGAGCAGATGTACGCCCACGACCTGTTCAGCCAATGGCTGGGCATCCGGCGGATCGAGGAAGGGCCCGGTCACTGCATTCTCGAAATGGAGGTGAGGCCCGAGATGGTCAACGGCTTCGGCATCGCGCACGGCGGCATCACGTACGCCCTGGCCGATACGGCCCTGGCCTTTGCCTCGAATGCCCATGGCGTGCAGGCCGTCTCGATCGAGACGTCAATCCATCATCTCCGGCCCGTGAAGCCCGGCGACATCCTGCGGGCCGTGGCCGAAGAGACCTCCCTGAGCCGCAAGCTGGGCCTCTATCATATCCGCATTACGTGCGGCGATACGCTCGTGGCCCATTTCAAGGGCATGGTCTCCCGGCGCACTGACTAAGGAGTTGCACTGTTTGTCGCGCGGCGGACGCATTAACAGAATTTTGTGAGATGCAGACCCGCCGATATCCTTTCGGGAATAAAACCATTAGCTAAATTCGCCGTCGATCGTCAGAACACACGAGAAGCCGGCGGAACACCAGGCATCAGGCGTATCTCTTGACCGCTACGTACAAAGCCTGTCAAGCTGAGGGCCACGTGGGAATAGGGCGATCTTGACAAAAGCCGGCTGCCGCTTGCGGGCACCTCAAAACGCCCGACTAAGCACGACCTGCTTAAACCTTGTTAGAGAGGAGACTAATGAGGTGCGGCAGCCTTTTCTTTCCCATCCATCAGCGGGGCCGGAGTACGGCAAGTCGAATGCCCCCGCGTGAATTCCCGTACCTTTACGATGCACTCGTCGATGCGCTCCTGCGCAATCCGGCAATTCACTCGAAACCAATCACCGCGAATCCATGAAACGCATTTTCTTCACGTTGATCTGCCTCGTGTCCCTGGTCCGCCTGGTCGACGCGCAAGTACGCGAGGAGCTCCGCAGCATGAGCCGGGGCACACAAAACGCCCTGACGATCATGTTGCCCGGCGCCCCGGCCAAGTATGCCGAAGCCCAATGGGCTGAATTCGTCAAATCCTATGGCAAGTTGAGCACGATCAAGAAATCCAAGGAAAAAGTGGTCTCCGGCATCCAGGTCGTGGAAGTCAGCAAAGGCTCGACGCTTTCCATTTACAGCCTGGCGGAAGAGCTGGGCAATGATTCGAAGATGCTGACCTGGTGGTATCTCGATTCCACCTTCATTTCATCCACCAAGACGCCGGAACCGTATGCCGCGGCTGCCCGCAAATTGGATGAATTTGCACACCAGGTCGAGGTCGCCCTGGCCAACGACGAAGTGACGGCACAGCAGAAAGAGCTGGATAAGCGGAAAAGCGAGCTGGACAAACTCCAGAAGGCGAACACGGGCCTCCACAAGGACATCGACAACTATACCAAGAAGATCGAGGACGCTGAAAAACGCGCCATCCCGGCAAACCTACAGGCACAGGAACAGACCCGGTCATCCATCTCCAAATTGCAGACGTCTGCCTTGGGCGCCGCGGAACAAAAGGAACTGAGCAAGCAAATGAAGCAGCTCGACAAGCTCACGAAGGAGAATGAAAGCCTGCACAAGGGCATCCGCGACAATAACGACCGGATTGCCAAGGCCCAGCGGGACATCGAGAACAACCTGAAGGACCAGGAGACCGCTAAGGCCGCCCTCACCGAACAGGAAAAAGTGTTTTCCGCCTCCCAGCAAAAACTGCTGGACATCAAGGCCCGCAAGCCGAAGTGATGCATACCGGCCTGGAGCCGGCAAAGCCTATACGCGTAAAGGGGCGCCCAAGGTTAACTTGAGCGCCCCTTCGCGTTGATCGTACTCCTGCGACACTCCCCCGGAATCCACCGGTGATGTCGTGTGGGCTTTACTGATTGTGATAGGCCGCGTTGTGCACAAGGGCTGCCCCGCATTTCGCGCAAGTGCCCTGACTGCCGGAACCGCCTTCATGGCCTGCCGGACACGTATAGTGGTACACACCTGCTGCATTCTGGGCTGCCGGAGGTGTTGCCGTAGCGGGCGTGGCGTTGGCGGGATCGACCTGGATCGGGTTGGCCGGGGTCGCACCTTGCGGTTGCTGCGTGTGGAAAGCCTGGTTATGGACGAGATCGCCGCCGCATTTGGGGCATTTGCCCTGGGCTGCGCCGCCGCCGCCTTCACAGCCCTTCGGGCAGATATAGTGGAAGGTCGCGTCACCGCCGGCCGCCGGCGTGGCCGTCGCGGCAGGGGCAGTACTCAGGCCCGCGGCCGGATCGACCGTCGCCCCGGGGGTTTCCTGCGTTGTGGTGTCTTCTTTCTTTTCGCCGCAGGCGATAAGCCCCAGCATCAGGCCGAAGGCCAGGAGGGCGAACAAGGGAAATTGCTTCATGTCAGGAGGAATTAAAAAATTTCGGGCAAAGATAACCACTTTGTATGCGGGCCGACAAGCCCCTCCGGCGGGCTATGCCGTCGATCCCCCGGCGAGGTCCGAACCGGCATCTGTCCCGGCCAGGGAGGTCTGGATGCGGATCTCGTTGGTCAGCATCCGGTGCACCGGACATTTCTTGGCGATCTCCAGCAGCCGCTCCCGCTGCTCCCCGTTCAGTGGACCCGCGAGATTGAGCCGTGCATGGATCAGGCTGAGCCATCCATCATCGGTTCGCTCACTCTGCAACCACATTTCGATCTCGGCACGCTCCATCGGCCAGCCCTTTCGGTCTGCATACATGCGAAGGGTGATCACGGTGCAGGCGGCCAACCCTGAGAGTACAAACTGCGAGGGGGTTGGACCCTGGTCAAGTCCACCCTTGTCTTCGGGTTCATCGCCCACGTAGCTGTGCCGGCCGGCATCGAGTTGCGTCACATAGTGTTCCTTCCCGATCCGGGCCCGTACCAAAGCAGTATCTTCCATAAGCCCAAAGGTAACCCCTCCCGAAAGGAAATCCGGGAACGGATGCAACCCTTGCCGGGCGCGCCTGTCTTTGCCGTACCCATCCGACGAAACGAACCAGATGTTTTCTCCAGCGGAACAGCAGCTCGTCCGCCAATGCCTGGCCGGGCACCGGGGTGCCCAGGAACGGCTGTACCGACAATACGCCGATGCGATGTACAACATCTGCCATCGCATGACGGCCCATGCCGGCGAAGCCGAGGATGTACTGCAGGATGCCTTTGTCGAGGTGTTCCGGAACCTGGACCGGTTCAGGGGCGAATCGACCCTGGGCGCCTGGATCAAGCGGATCGTCATCAATCATTGCATCAACGCGATGAAACGGCGACGGATCGAATTCGCGGAGCTCCGGGAGCAGCACACGGACGTACCTGAACCCGAGAAAATCGATGAGGCCGAGTTGGCGCTGTCGGTTTCGCGAGTCCGTGACGCCATCCTCGAATTGCCTGACGGCTACCGGCAGGTCCTCACGCTCTACCTCCTGGAAGGGTACGACCACGGGGAGATCGCATCGATCCTGGGGATCGGGGAGGCCGGCTCGAAATCGCAATACAGCCGGGCCCGGGCCCGGTTGCGGGAGCTCATGAAATCCAAATCACCGGCACGATGACCAGCCGGACACGAACATTCGAAAACGCATGAACACGGATAACCGCATAGAGGACTTCATCCGGGCCAACCGGGAAGAATTCGACCACCTGAAGGCCCCGACCGGCCTCTGGCGCAAGATCGACCGCGACCTGCGTCCGCAGGTTGGCGTCCATCCCCTGTGGAAATGGGCCGCCGTCGCCGCCTCGGCCTTGCTCCTCGTTTCCGTGGGGTACGTGTTCGGCTCCCGGGAAGTCGCTCCGCCAGCAGTAGCCGGCTGGGCGGAATACCAGGAAGCCGAGCAATACTACGCGTCGGAGATCGCCCAGAAGATGGATGAGATCCGCAATGTCGGCGCAGAGGAACAGGTCCTCGAGGACATAAAGATGCTCGATGCCGTCTATGCCGAGCTCCGGCAGCAACTCTTCGATGATCCCAACGCCGACCCCGAACTGATCCTCTCTGCCATGATCCGATACCAGCAGCAGAAGCTGGACCTGATGGAAAAGATCCTCAACCGCATCGACAAATACCAACGCCATGAAAGCAAGGCACATTCTATGTAACATCAGCCTCCTCGTGCTGCTCCTTGGTTCTCCCGCCCGCGCGGAGCACCTGGCGGAGAAGCTGGTCAGCCGCGAATTCTCCATCCAGACGGACGGAAGACTGGCCATCGACAACCGGTACGGCGACATCGACATCGCCATCGGCCCGGCCGGCAAGATCAAGATCGATGTCCGGATCACCTCGGACGCCTCTTCCGAAAGCAAGGCGCGTGAAAACCTCGAACGCGTGTCCATCGACTTCACGGAAGGGATCAACCGGGTCGAGGCCCGGACCAATATCGCCTCCGGTTCCAACTGGTCATGGTGGGGTTCGAACAATGCAAAGCTCCGGATCGACTACAAGGTGCTCGTGCCCGCGGATGTGTACCTCGAACTCGAAAACAAGTACGGCGGCATTTTCATCGAGACATCCAACCGGGACGTGGCCGTCGGCCTCGGCTACGGGGATATCCGCTGCGGCGACATCGAGGGAAACCTCCAGCTCGACATGGCGTACAGCAAGGGCAGCCTGTCCCGTATCCGGAACGGCGACCTGAATCTCAGCTACTCAGAACTCGATATGGAGGATGCAGGCGCGATGGAGGTCGACATGAAGTATTCCGAGTTGTCCATGGGCGCGCTCGACCGGCTACGGGTGACCTCGGCGTACGGCGACCTGAGCGTCCAGGATGCCCGGGACATCCAGTACACCGGCAAGTACGACGACATCGCTATCGAGCGGGTCGGCGTCATCCATGCCCAAACAGGCTACGCAGGTATAGAAATCGATGTCCTCAGCCAGCAGGGAACCTTCGACATGAAATACGGCGGCATCACCATCCGCCAGGTCAGCCGGCAGTTCTCCCGCATCGATCTCTCAACGTCCTACACCGGCGTTGAACTCGGATTTGAATCGGGCGCCGCCTTTTCCGTCGACGCCGTCAATAACTACTGCGACATCGACCACAGCGGCCTGACCGTCTCCGAACGCATCCAGAAGGGCGGAAGCCTGACGTTCAAGGGCACGCGCGGAAGCGGCGGCGGCCAGGTGATCGCCCGCATGAACTACGGGGAACTCGAGATCCGCGAACCGTAGGACGGTCGTTTACTTATACCCCGTAGCCTGGAGCTGGAACAACTCGGCATACAGGCCCTGCTGCGCAAGCAGTTCCTCATGGGTGCCAAGTTCATGCATCCGCCCGTTCTTGAGGACGAGGATACGATCAGCCATGCGGACTGTGCTGAACCGATGGGAGATGATGACCGCTGTCTTACCGGCCGTCAACTCCGCGAAGCGCTTGAACACTTCATACTCCGCACGGGCATCCAGCGCGGCCGTGGGCTCGTCGAGGATCACAAGCTGCGCGTCGCGCATGTAGGCCCGCGCGAGGGCGATCTTCTGCCACTCGCCCCCGGAAAGGTCGATGCCCTCCGAGAAGCGCTTGCCCAACATTTGTTCGTACTGGCCCGGCAGCTTGCGGATGACCGGATCGGCGAGGCTCTTCTCGGCCGATCCGACGATCTGCTCACGGTGCTCCGATTCCTCGATCTGGCCGACGGCAATATTCTCGCCCGCCGTAAAGCTGAACCGCACGTAGTCCTGGAAGATGACGCCGATCATTTTGCGATAGGTTTCGATCCTGAAGGTCCGGATATCCGTCCCGTCAAGGAAGATCGCGCCTTCGGACGGATCGTACATGCGGGCGAGCAACTTGACCAGCGTGGTCTTTCCGGCTCCATTCTCCCCGACCAGGGCAAGCTTCTCACCGGCCTTCAGTTCGAAGGAAATATTGCGCACGGCCCAGACATCGGTCCCCGGATAACGGAAGCCGACATTTTCAAATCGTATCCCTTCCCGTATGCGTTCCGGCGGATCTGTTGCGTCAGGTCCGTCGATGATGCCGGGCCGGATCGCGAGGAAATCGAAATAGTCCTGCAGGTACAAGGCCGATTCGGTGATCCGGGTGAACGTGGACAGGAGGTTTTGCAACTGATTCTGTAACCGGTTGAAGGATCCGGAGAGGAAGGTGAGGTCCCCCACGCTGAGCACCCCGGCGACCGTGCGCATGATGATGAGCACATACGCGCCGTAATACGCCAGCACGCTGAGGACCTGGAGGAGCGTTCCCCAGATCGTCCGCCGGATCGCCAAGGACTTATTGGCCTTGTAATATTCCGTCGCCACCTCGCCGAATCGACCGGTCAGGAACTTGTCGAGGCCGAAGACCTTGATCTCCTTGGCCGTCTCCACGCTTGCACCGATGTAGCGCAGGTAATCGAGCAGCCGGCGCTGGGGCGTCCAGCTCCGCACGAGGGAATAGCTCGTCCGGGAAAACGTGGCCTCACTCAGGAATGAAGGAATCACGGCCACGATCAGCAGGATGATGAGGCGCGGCTCGAAGACGACAAGACCCGCACCCAGGAAAGCGATCGTGATGAGGTCCTGCAGCTGGCTCAGGACCATGGACATCAGGACCACGCGTCCGGTCGTCTGCCGGCGCGCCCGCTCCAGCTTGTCGTAGAATTCGCTATCCTCGAACATGCTGAGGTCGAGTGTCGCGGCCTTGTGCATGAGTTCGATCGAGGAATGATTGGCGTACAAGTCGCCCAGCAGGGCGTCGGTCAGGCTGATCAGCCGGTTGAACACTTCCGAGAGCACGGCGAGGCCGAGCTCGATGCCGATCCAAAGCCAGAGCGTTTCGAATGCTTTTTCCGGCGCATCGATCAGGCGGATGACCTCATCGATAATGAGCTTGCCGACATACAACTGTCCGACCGGTATGGCCGACTTTAACAACCGGAGCAGGATGTTCGCCAGCGTGAGGCTTGGCGATGTGTCCCAGATCATGCGGAAGAACGGAACGATGAGCCGAAGAGCCTGCAGGCTCTCGAAAAAGCCCTTTCGGGGCTGCGCGTCCATTTGCCAGGGATTGTCCCCTCCTCGAAGCATGGCGGAAACTTAAGGATTTATCGAGTACCGGTCAGTCTTCGCTACAGAACACCCCGGTCGGACTTTGGATCACACGCATCATCAACCTGCACGTGCCCGATGGGAATGCCGTGACCGGTAAATACCTTTGCCTGCATGGATGACCAACAGGATTTCCAACCGCGCCAGGTCCTGACGATCCGCGAGGAGGCGCCGTTCCGCGAATTTTTCGAGGTGCGAAAGGGTACGCTGCGGTTCGAACGCTTCGACGGCACGATGTCCGGGGAAGTGGTCAGGTATAGTTTCACAAAATGGGACGCCGTCGGCATCCTGGTCTATCACCGCGGGAAGGACGCATTCCTAATGGTCCGTCAGTTCCGCTATCCCCCGGTCCACCACGGCATCGATCCCTGGATGTCCGAGATCGTCGCCGGCGGCATCAGCCCGGGAGAGGAGGAAGAGGCCGCCGCGGCCCGGGAAGTGGAAGAGGAAGTGGGCTATGCCCCCCTGACGATGCAGCGGATCATGCGGTTCTACGTCTCGCCGGGGATCATGAGCGAACGGATCACCCTCTTCTTCGCGGAGGTCGACGAATCGTCGCGCGTCAATGACGGCGGCGGCGTAGCCCACGAGGATGAAGACATCGAGATCGTGCCCGTTCCTCGCCGGGAAGCCATGCATTGGCTGGCGACCCATGCCATCGGGGATGCCAAGACCATCATTGCCTTGCAATGGGCAGACGCCCGATTACGCGTCGAAGATTAATCCTCACCCCCCGGCAATCAAGCCCGGGCGATTCGTAAACGGGGATAGTACCTGGTGGCCTGATCAGGACTGTTGCAATGCCCCGAGCTCCAGCTGGATCGTGACTTCGTCGTTGATGAAATCGTCGCCCAGGTCGGCAAAGAATTTCTTCGACTTGAAGCGCACGTCCCATGCGGCGCGATCGATGACGAACGGATCGGTCGAGATCTTGACCGCCGTTCCCGCGCTGGTATCCACGCGGGCCTTGAAGGTCACCGGCTTTGTAATGTCCTTGATACGCAGGTCGCCGGTCAACAGGTGGGTGCCGGCCGGATCATTGGCCAGCGGCGCGATCTGCGTGACCGTGAAGGTGGCGGTGGGATACTTGTTGGTATTGAAGAAATCTTCTTCCTTGCCCGGCGTGGTGCCCCGCAGATGGCCTTCAAGACTCTGCCGGTAATCGCCTTCCAGGTCGTGCACCTCGATCCCGGCCATGTTGATCTCCACCTGCCCGCCCGTGAGCTGGCCGTTGTCGAGGGTCAATGTGCCGGAAGCGATCGGCACGATACCGTTGTGGGTGCCCGTCGGCTTGGAGGCGCTCCACTTGACCTGGGACCGGGGTGCGTCCAGGTTGAAGACCGTGCCCTGCCCTGTCGCCGCGACGCCCTGGGCATCGGAGGCGGGAGTAGTGTCAGTCGTGGCGGCGGGCTTGCAGCCCAGGAGACCGGCCAGGACAAGGGTGGCCAGGATGGAATATGCGTTTTTCATATGTGCAAAAATAGAATATGTTTTAATTCCCGGGATGCGCGAGGTTGGCCCGGAGGTCCCGCACAAAACGGATCGTGTCCTCGATGCCCTCGAGTGCGATGACGCGCCCTTCGTACTTCGACCAATCGGCTTCGGTGGCCCGCCCGGACACGACGACAGGCAACTCGGTGTGCTGCACGAGTTGATCGATGAAGTGCCCGAATTGCCAGTGCACCGGATCGGCATTGACCAGCAGGATGGCCTCGGCATCGCACCGGCGGACGGCCGAAAGGGCGCATTCGAGGGGGATGTCGCTGCCCAGGTCCGTCACCGCGATGCCCTGCTTGCGTAGGAAATAATGCATGAAGAGATGGCTCAGCGCCTGCTGGTTGCCGCGCGGCAACAGCATGATGACCCGGTGGCCGTCGGCCGGCCGGGGCAGGGCTTCGATCTCCCGGATCGCCTTGCGGCGCAACTGTTCACGGAAGAAGGCCTCGTGCGCCTCGTCGATCGTGCCGGCGATCCACATGGCTACCATTTCCTCGAGCAGGGGGAGGACGATCCGGAACAGGACCTGGTCGAAGCCTTCGGCCTCGATCGCCTCGTCAAGGATCTCGTCGACGCTGCGGGCATCAAGATCCACCAGGGCCTTTCGCAACCGCGCGGCGATCTCCTCCCCGGGCGATGCGATGCGGCGGAATTCGGATTCCAGTTCGTCAGGGGTCATCTCCGCGATCCGCGAAATGCGCAGTCCCTTCCGGTACAGCGCCGCGACCATGCGCAACCGGCGGAGGTCTTCCTCGAGGTAATAGCGGATATTCCCTTCCGTGCGGCGTGAAAGGGCCAGGCCGTAGCGCTTTTCCCAGACCCGGAGGGTATGGGGTTTAATGCCGGTCAGGTCGGCCAGGTCGCTGATGCTGTAAACACTCACAATGCCGTGGATTGAAAAGCCCGGGACAGCCCGTCCGGGAAACGCAAGGAAAAGAACACTTTGAGGTCCGGTTTGTTTAACTTG
>CAYMLN010000008.1:0-5340 GCA_964391045.1 uncultured Saprospiraceae bacterium | reverse complement strand
TTGACCGTGGCCGGTTTGGCTGGTGACGGAAAATCGACTGGACAATGCGCATCGGGATCGTTTGTTATCCGACCTATGGCGGGAGCGGCGTGGTCGCCACCGAGCTTGGCCTCGCCCTCGCGGCAAAAGGCCACCAGATCCACTTCATCACCTACCGCAGGCCCGTCCGGCTGACGCACTTCCAGGAGAACGTCCTGTTCCATGAGGTCAACGCGGAAGACTACCCGCTCTTCGAGTACACGCCGTATGACACGACGCTGACCAGCAAGCTCGTCGACGTGGTGAAATACGAACGGCTGGACTTGCTCCACGTCCATTACGCCATCCCCCATGCGACGGTGGCCTATCTCGCCAAACAGATCCTCGCCGCGGAGGGTATTCACATTCCTGTAGTGACCACGCTGCACGGGACGGACATCACGCTCGTCGGCAGCGACCCCGGCTTTGCGCCCGTCGTCAGTTTCAGCATAAACCAGAGCGACGGCGTCACCGCCGTCTCCGGCCAGCTGCGCCGGCAGACCTGCGAGCAGCTGAAGATCCGCAAGGAGATCGAGGTGATCTACAACTTCATCGACTTTTCCCGGTTCAGCCGGCTCAACAAGGAGCATTTCCGGAAGGCTATCGCCCCCGAAGGCGAGAAGATCCTCGTGCACACGAGCAACTTCCGCCGGGTCAAGCGCATCGAGGATGCGATCCTGGCGTTCAATATCATCCAGCGAAGCGTTCCTTCCAAACTGCTGCTGGTCGGCGACGGCCCGGAACGCACACGCCTCGAGGCGATGTCCCGGGAACTGGGACTGTACGAGCATGTGCGCTTCCTCGGCAAGCAGGACGCCATCGAGGAGATCCTCGCCATCGCGGACCTTTTCATCATCCCATCGGAAAACGAGAGTTTCGGCCTCGCGGCGCTGGAAGCCATGGCCTGTGAAGTGCCTGTGATCTCCTCCAATGCCGGCGGCTTGCCGGAGGTCAATATCGACGGCGTGACCGGATACATGGCCGACATCGGGGACTATGAGACGATGGCCGAGCGCGCCCTCTTCCTCCTCACGGATGATGCGCGGTTGCAGACGTTCCGAGAGAACGCGCTCGCCCGGGCGAGGGAGTTCGACATCGAGCATATCCTGCCCAAGTATGAAGCCTATTACGAGAAAGTGCTCACCCGGTTCAGGGCAAGGCAACAGGAGGGCTGACCGTAAGGATTCCTATTCGTCGTACGTGATCTCCACGTGTTCGGATGCCGGGCGCGCCTGGCAGGTGAGGATGTAGCCGTTGGCGATTTCCTTGTCGGACAGGGCGAAGCAGGCATCCATCGTCACCTGGCCCGAGATCACTTTCCCCATGCAGGTGGCGCAGGCGCCGCTGTGGCAGGAGTAAGGAGCGTCATGCCCTTTTTCCATCAAGGTATCCAGTATGGTCCGCGGCCCCACTTCGATATCGATGGTCTGTCCGCGCAGGTGCACGGTGACCCGGGCATGGTCAACGGCCTTGGCCGCACCCACCGGATGACCGCCATCCGAAGCCGGCGTGAAATACTCCTTGCGGATATGGTCCTCGCTTACATTTTCCGCCTGGAGGGCCTTCTCAACGGTGTTGATGAAATCGCCCGGGCCGCAGATGAAAAACAGGTCGTCCTTGCGCGTGCGGGGATGGCGCTCAAACAGGTCCTTGATGTGGCCGGCACTAACCCGCCCGCGCAATCCGCCCCATTCCGATTTCTTGCGTCCGCCAAACAGCGACTTGAGCCAGCCATCACCGTCGGGTCGGGACAAGGTGTGGTAGACAGCGAACTGCCCCTGGAACTTCTGCGCCAATAGCTCAAGGTCCGCCCGGAAGATGATCTGCTCTTCCGTGCGATTCCCGTAGAGCAGGACCACCTGGCTCCGAGGCTCCTTCTCGAGGGCGGTGCGAAGGATGGACATCAGCGGCGTGATCCCGCTTCCCGCACCGAAGAGATAGATGTTGCGCTTGTAATCCGGACCGAAATCGGCGATGAACCGTCCTTCCGGCGGCAGGATCTCCAGCATGTCGCCGGCCTTGAGTTCACGACACAGGACCGGTGAGATCTTTCCACCCTTGACCTCCTTGATCGTGATCGCCAGGTGCTCGTCTTCCGGCACGGAGCTGATGGAATACGAGCGGCGATATTCCTTCCAGGATTCATGCCATCGCACCGTGACATACTGTCCCGGCTTGAAGGCCAGCTTCGTCCTGTCCTCCGGATAGGTCAGGAGGATGCTCACGGCATCCGGGGTCTCGCGTCGCACGTCATGTACCTTCGCCTGGATCCAGTCCCCCGTCATGATAAACCCTTTATGGTTAATTTTGAAACCACAAAGATAGCTCCTTATGCAGTTTGGCGACGTGCGTTACTTGTCAGCCTACCTGATTCCCGTGGCCTGCGTGTTCGGCCTCCATTACGGCGGGTGGGCCGCCCCGGGGTCCATGTGGCTGGCCTTCGCCATCATTCCGGTCCTCGAGCTGTTCCTGCCCGCCCGGGGCGAGCAGGCAGATGAGGCCGTCTTGTCGGCCAAATCCAGGAACCCGTTCTTCGATTACATCCTGTACCTCAACGTGCCGATCGTCTACGGCGTCGTCGCTTACTACGTCTGGCTGCTGGCCCATGCGGACTGGACGCCCGGCGAACGAATAATGTCGGTCGTCAATGTCGGGATCGTACTCGGGGTCTGCGGCATCAATGTCGCTCACGAACTGGGACACCGCGAAGGGAGCTTAAACAAATGGATGGCACGCTTGCTCCTGTTGCCGGTTCTGTATAATCATTTCACACTCGAGCACAATTACGGCCACCACCTGCGCGTCGCGACACCGGAGGATCCGGCCACGGCGCGGCGCGACGAACCCGTCTACCGGTTCTTTCTCCGCAGCATCGGGGGCGCGTATCGCAATGCATGGCGGATCGGAGCGAAACGACTTGCCGACCAGAAGCGTCCGGCATGGCAGCATGAACTGATCTGGTCACATGTGGCGCAAGCGATCCTGCTGGCCTTCATCGGGTCGTATGCGGGATGGGAAGGCCTTGCGACTTATCTCGGCGCGACCCTGATCGGCATGCTGGCGCTGGAGGCCGTCAACTATATCGAGCATTACGGCATGGTCCGGCGGAAACTCCCCTCCGGCCGGTATGAGCCCCAATCGGAAAGACATTCGTGGAACTCGAATCACGAGCTGGGGCGCATCATGCTCTTCGAATTGGTCCGCCATGCGGATCACCATTTCCAGTCTACCCGCAAATACCAGACGCTGCGACATCTCGACGAAAGTCCCCAGTTGCCCTTCGGCTACCCGATGTCCATCCTGATGGCCCTCGTCCCCCCGCTGTGGTTCCGCGTCATGAACCCCCGGGTCGACGCCGTCCTGTCGCGGGAATGAATCGTATTTTCGCCCCGATCAAACCAACGCCCACGTGCCCGTACTGTCCATCGTCATTCCCGCCTACAACGAAGAACGCACCATTCACCTGATCCTCGATAAGGTGCGCGACGTGATCCTTCCGACAGGTTGGAATAAAGAGGTGATCCTGGTCAACGACTGTTCCCGGGACCGGACCGAAGACGCCATCCGGAATTACCAGGAACGGAATCCCGGCTTCCCGATGGTCTATGTGGCGCATGAGGTCAACAAGGGCAAGGGCGCCGCGCTGCACACGGGCATCCGCCGGGCCACCGGCGATTACGTGATCATCCAGGACGCTGACCTGGAATATGAACCCGAGGAATACAACCAACTGCTGGTGCCCATCCTCAAGGGCCAGGCCGACGTCGTCTTCGGCAGCCGCTTCATGGGCGGGAATCCCCACCGGATCCTGTTCTTCTGGCATTCCATCGGCAACAAGTTCCTCACATCCCTGTCCAATGCGTTCACCAACCTGAACCTGACGGATATGGAAACATGCTACAAATTGTTCCGGGCCGACATCATCAAGGGGCTTGACTTGCGGGAAAACCGATTTGGCTTTGAGCCGGAGGTGACCGCGAAAGTCTCCCGGGTCCGGAACATTCGCATCTATGAGGTCGGCATCTCGTATTACGGCCGGACCTACGCCGAAGGGAAGAAGATCGGCTGGAGGGACGGCTTCCGGGCCATCTACTGCATCCTGAAATATAACCTCTGGGCCCGCTGATGGCGGACCGCCCGGCCCGGCCCTACCGTATCGAAGCCTGCGTCGTCGATGCCGCGCAAGCGATGGCAGCGCAACGGCATGGTGCTGACCGCCTGGAACTCTGTCGTGACTTGCACACGGGCGGACTTACGCCGGAATTCGGCATGGTCGAGGACATTTGCACCCGGACCCACATCCCCTTTCGACTCATGATCCGGTGCACGGCTGACGGATTCGCGGCTACGCCTGAAGTCCTCCGCAAAATGACCGAGGAGATCCGACGTTTCCAGTCGCTCTCGGTGGAGGGGTATGTCTTCGGGGTCATGCGCGACGGTCGGATCGACAGGGAAAGCATGGCCCGGCTGGTCGACGCGGCGGACGGGCGACCCTGTACCGTACACAAAGCGATCGACGAATCGATCGATGTGGAAGCGGACATCGAACTGTTGAACACACTTGAAGGATTGGACACGGTCCTGACATCGGGGGGCGCACAAACGGCATTGGAGGGAATCGCCGGCATCCGCCGGATCCGGGATCGCTTCCGCGGCGATGTAATGGCAGCCGGCCGAATCACCCCGGAGATGTTGCCTGCGTTGCATGCCGCGCTTCGCCTGCCCTGGTATCATGGAAGGGCCATCACCGGCCTGGAGGAGATGGCCTAGACGGCCACGCCCAAACGACGCTCGGCGCCAACCACGACCTCGGAGGGCAGGGCCTTGAACGAATAGCCGATCGACGTGAAATGCTCGAGCACACGCGGGAGCGCGTAGCGCAATTTCGTTTCAGCCTTCAGGCTGTCATGGAAGACGATGATCGAACCCGGGCCGCTGTGCTGGATGACATTCTGGGCCACGTCGGCCGGCGTGAGGTCGGCGTCGAAATCGCCGCTGAGCACATCCCACATGACGATGGCATAGTGCCGCTGCAGGAACTGGGCCTGGCTGGGCTTCAGCTTGCCGTATGGCGGCCTGAACAAGCCGGACTGGACCAGGCGGGCACAATGCCGGATATTGTTGAAGTAGGTGAGGTTCTCCGTACGCCAGCCGGACAAATGGTTATGGGTATGGTTGCCCACCGAATGCCCGCGGCCGATGACCTCCCGGAAGATCTCCGGATGCTTCCGGACATTGTCCCCCACACAAAAAAAGGTGCCCTTGGCCCCGAAATCGTCAAGCACGTCCAGTACCCAGGGCGTTACCTCCGGGATTGGACCA
>CAYMLN010000007.1:13161-19630 GCA_964391045.1 uncultured Saprospiraceae bacterium | reverse complement strand
CCATAAATGGGCAACAAGCCGGCCAGTCCGCCGGTGCGCGCCATGGCGACCTGGGTCATCGTCAGGTGGAACGGCAAGTAATAGTCATCAGGTTCAACATCTTGGACTATGCCGAGCAGGTTCTGCCGGGTGTGGATGGCCTCGGTTCCGCATACGTAAATGACCGGCACCTCGCCTAGCGGACCTTGGAGCACAACCAGGTCGCAATCATATGGCGACGTTTTGTCATAGGGAGCCTGGACAGAGATGATCGGCGGGCGATCCGCCTCGATCCACGTGGTATCCGCGACGGCCCCGGCCATGTTGACCGCCACGCAGAACTGCGAACTGTACCCGACATGATTCGGGTAATTCAACGTATCCCCCACTGGGAACGGAAGAAGCGGGGACGGCGGATCGTTGACACCGTATATCTTCCCCTCCGGATCGCCGTTTAGATCCTCCATGATCATATAGAGCCCGGGGGCGACCGTGAATTGCGGATTCCACGTGATCTTCTCCCATCTGTCCAACGCGCTGGCGTGCGTGGCGAGATATCCGCCCGTATCCTCGCCCCACAAGATGATCTTACTCGTATCAATCCGGAACGGATTCCCCTGCTCGACCGCGTTCATCTTGAAGAAGCGAACACAGGTATTGGCGTCCTGCACCCCGCGGTAGGCCGCGTTGATGATACCGAAGATGCGGGCAAACTGATTGTCGGCGATGGGGTTCCAGCCCAGGCGGTAATCGGCTGAGGCGACGACAAAACCCGTGCTGGCCAGGTACCGGCACATCGCCACGGTCGAGCTGTCCGAACGCGTTCCCTGCGAGGACTGATTTTGCGGATGCGGCAGGAAATTTCCGGAATGAAAAAAGATGATCAGCGGTCGCACCGCCTCCGTATCGCCAGCCGGGGCATAGACATCCAGGGAGAGTTGTTCGGGAATGGCCTCTCCTGTACCCGGAGCGTAAAGGACCGTGGCATTCACGGCATAGGGAACACCATACGTCACCTCAATGTCGTCGAAGACGGGCTCGAGATACCGATACGGTTGCGCGATCAGCAGCGTGCCCGGCAACGCCAGGAGCATCAAGAGGGTAAAGGTTGCATGTTTCATAAACTGCGGTTTTTAAAGTGAAGAGGAAGGTTAGAATGAAGCCGCCACCTGCACGAACGCAAGTCGCCCGATGCGCGGACCGCCGTACGCTTCGAAATGTCGATTGTCGAGAAGATTGGACGCACCAACCTTGAGCATGAGATTGGGCTTGCGGTTAAACGTCATGTTGACTTGCGCATCGACGAGCCCGTAGGACGGGATGTCGCCCTGGAACTGGGGAGAACCTTCGAACCGAAAACCGGTGACGAATCGATAGTTGATCAGGAAACCGGTCTTGCCAGCCCATGCGCCCTTGAATACGGGGAAATCATATCCGGACACCTGCAGATTGTACTTCCAGGGCGGCGTATTGTAGGCGGGAATGATCGGATCATCCGGGTCGCGCTTGACGAGCTCGTTCCATGTGGTGTTGCCGCCGAGTGTAATATGCTTGTTCAGTCGGTACGACACGGCCAGGCTGGCACCCTGCGTGCGGACACGCGTATCGGAATTGGCGGAATAGCGGTATACCTGGACGTTGTCCGGGAAAACCGGTGGCGGACCGTCCACGTCGATATCGGCCGTCAGCCCGATCAGGTAGCCCAGGAAGTCCTTGTACCAGTTGTGGTAATACCCGGCATCCAGGTCCCATCGCCGGGCGATGCGCGACCGGATTCCGAACTCCAGCGTTCGCACCTGCTCGGGCTTGATCCTGTCGATGGTGAAGTACTCCAGCTTGTTCCACTGCAAATTCGATCGCGCCGCGTCAAACGACTCCAGCGTGATCAGGCTGTCGACCGGCCCGACATGGCCGGCGAGGATCGCCGGGCCCACATTGAGCCACAGGTACTGATCCGACAATGTCGGATTGCGCAGGCCTGACGAAAACGAAGCGCGGACATACGTTTCTTTCACCGGTTGCCAGACGATGCCTGCCGCTTCCGTATGAATGAGCTGCAGGTTGGCATTCTTATCCAGCCGGAATGTGGCGGAAGCCGTCAGGCGATCATCCGGCCCGAACTTATGTTCCAAACCGGCATATGCGCCCCATTCGTGGTTGCGAATGCGGGTGCCCGAGGTGTCGGAGAAAATCGTGCCCTTTGAATCCGGCAGATACATCCTGTAACTCGATCCGAGCCGGATGTCCGGCCATCCCCCGGGACGAAACACATACTCGCCCTGCGTGTGCCAGAGCGCCGACTTGTCATAAAATGCCGTGCCGCCTTCTTCATTGTTGAGCGTCCCGGTGATCACGGCGAAGAGACTGTCAAACCGCGCGGTCCCGGGCGCATAAAAACCGAATCGATCATTGGTCCGATCCCGGTTGGCGGTGTGCCAGTCCCGCAACATATCAGCGCACGCAGACAACCAGGTGTCGGGATCCGACGGGTCATATCCCTTTTTCCACATTTCCGTGAGATACACAGATCGCCATGTGGCCTCATACGAATTGATCCACTGATCGTACGTGGCGCTCTTCTCCTGCAGGCGCAAGGCGGTGAAATACGGATCATACGACCGGCCGGCATCCTCATGCGTCAGGTATGACCGCACGAACCAATCGCCACGACGTCGAATCTCCAACCGATGCTGGAAGAACCGGATATCCCGGAGGCTAAATCGGTTGTCGCCCTGGTACACCGTCGTACCGGCACTAAACGCGGTAGCGGCGATCAGCTCGGGGGAAAACAGCTCCCTGGCCGGATTTAATCGAACGTGAAGAGCGAGGTTCGCTTTCAGGTTGCGCGTGTCATAGTCGACAAGGTCCGTCTCGGCGTAGCCGTTGCGATGCACGACGCCGAGACCCGCGAACAATATCTGATGGCCCTGCAGCAAGGTATAATCGCCGCGCTCGCGATACTCGTCGCCGTACACGTTGACGGCATCATAGCCTCCAGGATTGTCCCGTCCAACTTTTGCGCCGGAAACCGGATCAAGATTGTCAGCCACCCAATCGTTGGCGCGGAGGTAAGCGATATTGGCTTTCACCGCCAGTTTAGGCAATCCGTTTCCGGCAGGGATCCGGACCGCATACCGCATGGCCACTTCGCCCAGTCCGCGCTCACCGGCCTTTGCGGCAACCCGCAGGCCGGGATGCAGGAAGGGATCCAGCGTTTCCATTTGGATGACGCCGTTGAAGGCATTTGGACCAAATAGCGGAGCGGACGGTCCGACAACCACGTCGACGCGCGCCAGGTCGAGTTCGGATGCCCCAAGGAAATTGCCGAGGGAGAAATTCAGGCCGGGCGATTGATTGTCGACGCCGTCGATGAGCTGAAGCATGCGCACCGGGCTCGTCGAATTGAAGCCGCGCGTGTTGATGATGCGAAATCCGAGGCTGGCCGTGGTGAGGTCGATCTCCGGCTTTAGCGCCAGGCCAGCGCTGATATCCGCTCCCGGATTCTGCAGCAGGTCGATGCGGTCCATGGAGGCAATGCGCACCGGCGAAGTCCTTTGCCGCTCGGTCACGCGATCTCCAACCACGACGGCTTCGTGCAGGATCGCCTCCTCCTGCAAAGCGATCTCCATCCGCTCCGCGCGGAATACGACGATCGTATCGGCGCGGTAACCCACATACGAGCACACGATCGTGACCGGCAACGGCTGAAGGACCCGAAGGCTGAAATCGCCGTTGACATCCGTCACCGTACCCGTTGCGGAACCCGCGATGACGACATTGGCACCGATGATGGGCTCAGCAGAGGCCGCGTCGATCACCCGCCCGCGCAGGATATCCGGCTGGGCAGCAACTGCTTGGCACATGACGAGCATGAAGAGCATCAAGCGCATGCCTTTCCCCTTCCCGGTCGCCGGAAAGCGAATCACCGTATGATCTGGGGATGCGGGACAGGACATTGCAGTCATGGAGCTGATGTTGAGCATATCGTCGGTGCGGCAGGGATGCAGCCAGGCGCTCCTTTCCGATTCGGAAATGACGGGAGGCCTCAAGGGCAGCGGGACGTGACCGCAAAACGGAAAGGAGCGGATACCGGACACCGCCGGTATCCGCACAATGGCTTGTTTGGGGCTTCCGGCCGGTAGTTCCGGCCTTATTCGACCGTGATGTTGAAGGTACCGGAATGCACCAGCCCAAAGGCCGGAATCTCCGCGGTGAGATGCAGCGTATGCAGGCCGGGACTCAGCTTTTTCAGGAGAAGGAAATACCCGTCTGCGACCGCATCTTGCGGCGAGCCCGTCACGCAGGGATCCGCGCAATCCGCCAGGCTGGGGTGGCCGGTGAATGCAAACAACCCGGTGCTGAACCTGTAGGTATCCACATCATCCAATACAATACCGTCCAGTGTGGCCGACACGCTGGTCACCAGGTCGATCGCCTCCGCGGCGCCTGCCTGGAGAAACTCTTCCAGGGTCTGGCCCGGCGCGGGTTCGAACGCGGGATCCGGACACGGATAATCGTTGAGGAACGTCACGATGGGTGCCATGATCGGTTTGTTGCGCGGAATCGTCACATCCATGTCGAAGTTGCCGAGGGGACCGCCCAGCATGAAAACGGGGAGGGTCTGGTTGACGGCGTTGTTGTTCTCGGCCTGGAAGGTCTCGCAATCAAAGGCCATCAGCCGGATCCAGAATTCCTGTGCCCACTCGGCATAGGATTTCCCGTACGGATGCGCCGTTGGCGGGAAAACGTACTGGTTCGTACTCCGCGGCTGGAGGATGGTTTCCGAGACATCCTCGATCCCTTTGAGGCAGGACGTAAACGTAATGCTTACGGCCATGAGGGCCGTGAGCATGAAGGTGGAAAATTTGTGGTCGTTCATGATCCATCAGCTTTTAGGTGGTGCCTACTCGGTTATGGGATTTTCGGCTTCGTCCCGATGATGTTGTAGCGTATACCGTATGCCGGAAGAGGAAAAGGACTGTGCCTGTCCGCTCATCGAAATGTTCGACTCGAAGTACGCGCATGCCGCCACACAGGCTCATGCTGATTTATCGTGATTTGGCCCACCCCACCCCGCTGACATTGCCATATGGAGCAATGCGGCAGTATTCGGCAGGTGCCACTTCCGCAGCATATTCTGGCGATGCGTATCGACGGTGTTCTTGGCGATGAACAGCGCATCCGCGATCTGCTTGCTGCTCATGCCTTGCCGGAGACAGAGGAGGATCTCCAGTTCACGGGGAGTGGGCATCGACGTCGCTGGCAGGCAGGCGGCCAATCGATCGTCAATCTCCTGCTGGAGATACTCGAGGCCCGGACGGCATGACAATTCAACCCCATGGTGGCGAAGGGCGGCCACGGACCGCGTGACGTTGTGAAAGCACATCAACCCGGTCATTACCTCGGATCCAGTTTGGATCAACACGCAGGTTCGCAGGAGCCGGCGAACGTTCGGATTGGCGCAGGTCACATTGGCGCCGATACGGTAAGTCACATCAAACGGCTGGAGCTTTCGTTCGCGGATGAGTTGGATGACGTGCTGGTCCGCGCTCCGGATAAAACGACAATCTATCTCCTGCAGGGAGTTCATCAACGACTCATAGTGCACCGTTTGGCCACCCAGGTTGAGTGAGATATTTTCCTGGTGGAGGATACGGCAGGCGTCATGAAACCGGAAAACGAGGTAATAGTCCGGACGAAGGATATCCAGGATCCGGGTTGACGTCAAAAAATCCTTCCATATCTCCTGTCCGGGAATGACATCGGGTGCCGCATGCCGGATCGGGTACACCGGGTGAAGCGCAACAGGATTAGACTTCCTGAAGGCGTTGGAATGGTGGCGTTGAGGACTGGACATGGCCTGTATCTTTTCGCGTTTGAGCCAGCATGTGCTGATGACCCAAAGGTGCCCGCAGGCCATGTCCGATGACCCGGACGGATCGCTCAAGTGCGGGGCCGGATGTCTCCATTTCATGGAACGCGATTAGCACGGATGTCTCCACAGACCGCCGCACCATAACTCCAACCAACTGATAATCTATTGATTACGTGTCTCACGGGGCGTCTCCCCGTACTCCCGCGCATAACACCGCGTGAAATAATTGGGGTCCGTGAAGCCCACTTCGTACGCAATGTCGGCGATGGTGACCGCCGGATCCTGTAACCGCTCCCGTGCCGCCGCCAGGCGCATTTTCTGGATCAATCGCGAAGCCGGCATGCCGGTTAGCGCCACGAGTTTCTTGTGCAGCTGGGACCGGCTCAGGAACATGGCCCGCTCGAGCTGACCGACACTGAACTGGTCATCTCCCATGTGTTGCAAGACGACCGATCTGACCCGGGCCAGGAACTCGTCCTCCCTGGGCGACGGTGATACATCCGGCGATGCCTGGCCTGCCTCCTCGCCATCGTACCGAGGGTGGAGCCGTCGAGCCCGGACCATTAGGTTGTGCAACTGGGCCCGAAGCTCGTCCTTGTCGAAAGGTTTGACCAT
>CAYMLN010000007.1:1206-13151 GCA_964391045.1 uncultured Saprospiraceae bacterium | reverse complement strand
AAGACATCGGCACCGCTTTGCAGACCCTGGGTACGGGAGGCCGGGTCGGCTTTGGCAGACAACAGGACGATAGGAATGTGGCTTGTGGCAACATGCTGCTTCAGGGCCACGCAAACCCCGAAGCCATCCGTGCCCGGCATCATCAGGTCGGAGAGCACCAGGGCCGGCACCCGCTCGATGGCCAACCGGATCCCTTCGTCCCCATTCATGGCCGTTGTGATCGCATAGGCATCCTCAAGGCATATATGCAGGAAGCGCATGACATCGGGATTGTCCTCGATGACCAGGATTTCAGGCTTCGTGGATGCCGGATCGGCAAACAGTCCGCCCACCGATAACGCTTCGTCCTCGAGTGTAACCTCGGCCAGGGTATTTACATCCGTATCGACCAGGGGGCGTGCCGGCAATGAGGCCATGCGACTCACGGGAAGCCGCACGATGAAGCGCGTACCCTTCCCGACAGTACTTTCCACAGTTACCGTGCCGAGCATCAGGTTGACCAGCTCATGTACCAGCGACAAACCGATCCCGGACCCGCCGACGCCGGGCTGGCGTGACGCCGAAGCCTGGTAGAACCGGTCAAAGATGTAGGGCAACTCCGCCAAAGGTATGCCCATGCCTGTGTCCGTGACTTGCCATTCCACCCATTCTCCATCGGGACCTTCGACCCTGCGCACTTCCACATAGATATGTCCATCCCGAGGGGTGAACTTGATGGCATTCGAGATTAGGTTGGACAGGATGGACGAAACTTTGTCCGGATCGAAATCGACCTCGAGCGTCGGCTCACGGGGCAGGTAATGCAGGGTGATCCCCTTTGCCCTGGCCTGCCCGCCAAAGGCATCCGTCACATACCCCACGAATCCGATCATGTCACTGCGGACCAGCTGGACCGGCATGGCGCCCTGCTCGATGCGACTGATGTCCAGGATCTGGTTGACGACCCGCAGCAGGCGCTGCGCATTGCGCAAGATGATCTCCGTCCCTTCCTGTGCCCACCGCTTGGGTTCCTCGGCGATCTGTCCGGCCATCCCGGAGATGAGCGTCAGCGGTGTTCGCAGCTCGTGGGTAAGGCTCGTGAAAAAGCGGGACTTAAACTCCTCCAACCGGCGGATACGCTCCTGCTCTTCGGCCAACTGGAGCCCGTTGAGAAAATTAGTTCGTTTCAGGTTGAAATCGAATGCGTCAAAAAAGAACGCGACCAGGGAAAGAAAATACACCTCGATGAAGCTTGCGATCTTCTCCCCCATTGATACCTGAACGCCGGTGAGCGCGTCACGCTTGAGAATAACCCACGACATGATCCCGAGGGTGCCGACCAGGAAGATCACGCGTTCGCCATGCGACATCGAGAACATCCAACTGGCGATAAAGATGAAACCCAGGAACATCGTCAGGCTGCCCCGGTCCAGGAAGATGACGACAGATTGACCCATGAGGAAGATGTAAATCAGTACGACCATCCCCCAGATCACGACCCCGCGTCGCAATCGCTTTTGAATGATCCAATCGTAGTGCAGCCGGATATGCACCGCAGGAATCAGGAAAAACAAGCCAATGAGATGGAAGCGAAACAATACGGGATACCACGGATTCTCTCCGAACTCTCCGGAAACGCATATCCGGTAGTAATCGAGGCAAAACAAGCAAAACGTGAGCGCCACACCGATCCATGCGGCGATTTGGATCCGGTCGATGCTCTTGATGTCCTTGAACTCGATGAACGCCTTCTTAAGGTCAGGCGGAAGCGGCTGACGGACGCCTAGGGAACGCCAATGCGTCCGTGCTTTAGGAGGCGAATCCGGAGACGGTATCGACATGAAGCGGGGTGTTAGCCAAGGCAGGGCGTGATGCCTGCTCGCACCTCAAAATAAACAAATCAGCCCGCAATAGCACCGTCATCCCGATTAATCAGGAGCTACCCGATCCGCCCAGCGATCCGCTCCCGATAGTGCAGGACGGGAAAAAGGTCGACGTCGGCCGCCCCGACGCGCCCGGTGGGATTATACTCGAAGGGTTCGTCGACGTCGCGGATGAGACGCAGCATGTAGATGAAGATCTGCGTGATGAAACTGACGATGATGATCGCCAGGATGAGCGAGTCGAACTTGGCCACGAGGAGGAGCGCAATGACCACGATAATCAGCACTTCGAGCAGGGCATAGCCCGTCGCGAGGAAATGCGTGTTCCGGATCACATTCACGCGGGCAAACAATTTGCGAAGGTTGTGCTGTTCCGAGGAGATGCGGGACGCGATGGGGCCGGCGCCGGCGCGCTCGAGCGTGAGCGCCACGCCTGTAAGTCCGCCGATGGCCGCGTACACATCCTCCGCGCTGCAGGATCGCCTGAACCACCCGAGCAGGCAATCGGTCAGCGACAAGAGCTGCCGGCGCTGTGCGGCCAGGTCGATGCCGCCTTTGTACTCCGTAGCCAAGCGGCAGGTGTCTTCCAGGGTCTCGAGGATGCTGGCGAGCTCGGCCGGGATCTTCTCGCTCTCCTTGTAGTCGGACATCGTGCCGGCCAGCATGAAACCGATCAGGAACATGCCGCCGGTGACGACGACGCCAACCTCCGAGAACTTCACAAGCCCCTCATAGTTCATCCCCAGGAGGATAAACAACTTGGCGGCGAGGACAAGCAATGTGATCGGTAGTGTGGTCACCATGAGGCGCCACTTGACGTAACGGAAAGCCATGCGCAGCGTGATTTGACCGTTAAAATAACGAACGCCACGCATCTGCCCGACGTCTATGCGTCAGCGGCACTCCCCGGTGATCATGCGGTCAGACCGGATGGTACTTGTTGGGGAAACGCTCGACCATCTCCCGCTCGAGCGCCTCGCGATGATCGGGGTGCGCGATCGCGATCAGCGCCTGCGCCCGCTGGCGGAGGTTTTTCCCGTACAGGTAGGCCACGCCGTACTCGGTGACGACGTAGTGGACGTGCGCCCGGGTCGTCACGACGCCGGCGCCCTGCTTGAGGAACGGCACGATCTTCGACTGTCCCTTGGCGGTCATGGAGCCAAGCGCGATGATGGGCTTTCCGCCCTCGGAGAGCGCGGCGCCCTTGATGAAGTCCAACTGGCCGCCGACGCCCGAAAACTGGTAGGTGCCGATGGAGTCGGCGCAGACCTGGCCCGTGATGTCGATCTCGATGGCGCTGTTGATCGCGACGACCTTGGGGTTCTTCCCGATCACATAGGCATCATTGACATAATCCGATTCGAGGAAGGCGAACTCCGGGTTGTCGTCGATCATATCGTACAAACGGCGTGAACCGATTGCAAAGGAGGTCGTAATCTTCCGCTTGTGCTTCTTCTTATACTTGTTCGTGATGACGCCCTTCTCGAGGAGGTCGATCACGCCGTCGGAGAACATCTCCGTATGAATGCCGAGATCGCGGTGGCCATGCAGTTCTTCCAGCACGGCATCGGGGATGGTCCCGATGCCCATCTGTAGCGTGGCCCCGTCGTCGATCAGTGAGGCGATGTATCGGCCGATGGCATGCTCAACGTCCGTGACGGACTTGTGGTAATCCACTTCCGGCAGGTCGTCGTCGCATTCCACGAAGGCGTTGATCTCACTGACATGCAGGATCCCGTCGCCATGGGTGCGCGGCATCTTCGGGTTGACCTGGGCGATGACGTAGGCGGCGCTCTTGACGGCAGAGAGGGCCACGTCGACGGACACGCCCAGCGAGCAAAAGCCATGGCGGTCCGGCGGACTGATATGGATCATCGCGACGTCGAGCGGCAGGATGCGCTTGCGGAACAGGATGGGGATCTCGGAAAGGAAGATCGGAATATAGCTGCCCATGCCCTCATGCACCGCCTTGCGGATGTTCTCGGAGACGAAGACCGCGTTGAAGTGAAACGCGCCCACGCACTCAGGGTCTGTCAGGGGCATTTGACCAAGCGTGGAAATGGAGACGACCTCGACATCGCGGAGTTCGTCAGCCCGCTCGCGAAGGGCGCGAACAAGCAACTGGGGCGTGGCTGCGCTCCCGTGGAGGTAGACGCGGTCACCGGACTTGATCCGGCTGACGGCCTCCCGCGCGCTGATGTATTTAGGCGTGTTCATAGGGCAGAAAAGTCGCGCAAAGGTACGGCCCAAACGCGAGAAAACCCCGTATACCCTATCCTTTACGCCGGACCGGTAACGCACCGCGGGACCGGGCCATGTGGCCCAGGCCGGGAACGGACCGACAACGACACCGGTCGGCGAGCGATCCGGCCCCAGGCTTTAAGACGATCCGTCGGATGCTTGACAATGCACATCATTGCGGCGGGCGAAAACAATTTGGCCGGCCCGAGAGTTAAGGAGGTTCAACGCCAGTTACAGGTCGGCCATTTTTTAGCTTTCCTCCAGTGCTGGCATAATGGCTCATATCTATATGTTTTCCCCGGGTTAGCATCGTCCCGAAAGCCCCGAGAACGGGCTGCAAAACGGAAACGCTACCTTGCATTGCTCTATCCCTCTCTAATGGCCAGGCAAGACCCGCCGTTCAAGGAACTCTTCACCATCCAGGACCTCGAGAACCTGTCCGGGATCAAGGCGCACACGATCCGCATGTGGGAAAAGCGCTTTGCGTTGCTCGACCCCTCCCGCGACGCCAACAACATCCGCTTTTATTCGTCTGCTGACCTCCGCAAAATCCTCAACGTCTCCGCGCTGATCCACTACGGATACCGGATCTCGGCGATCGCGATCCTGTCCGACGATGAACTCAACCGCCTGGTCAACCGTGAGGCTGTCGGGAAGGAGCCCCTGCCCCAAGCCCTGCGCGACCTCAAGTTGGCCATGATGACCTTCGACCAGGGGGGCTTCGACCGGACCTATGCCGAACTGCTCAAGCGGTTTTCCTTTCGCGAGGTCTTCGCGGAGATCTTCCTGCCGCTGCTCCGGGACATCGGGCTCATGTGGCAGACCGGCACGATCCATGTCGGGCACGAGCACTTTATCTCCAACCTGATCAAGCAGAAGATTCTCCTCCAGATCGAACACCTCGGCGCCCTGCCCCGGCGCGCGGAGGGGCCGACGTTTCTCCTCTTCCTCCCCCTCAACGAGGTTCACGAGTTGGGTCTGCTGTATTTGCACTACGCCTTGTTGGCGAAGGGCGCGACATCGGTATACCTCGGGCCCAGCGTGCCGACGGACGACCTGCGCATGATGACGGCCCATTTCCCGCGGATCGAATTCGTCACCTGGATGACCGTTGAGCCCCGGGACGAGGACGTGGCTGATTATGTTGAAACGATCTTGCGGACCGTCTTGCGCGCCGGACAGGACAAGCTCTGGCTCCTGGGCCGGAAATGCGCTGACCTCGTTCCCGGAGCCGGTTGGACCGACGTGCGCCTGATCAGTCGTCCAGACGACCTTTTGGAGCAGATTTCGTAGAAATCCATCTTTTTCCTGCTTTTTCTTGAACCCTTCCGGGATGGGATGGTTTTGTTTATCGTTATCGATCATTCATTAAACAAAACCTCCTATGCCTCACCTGTACCGATTACTACCCCTTCTCCTCATCCTCTGCGCCACGTTGGGGCTGAGTGCCCAAACAGCGCGACTCCAGGTCATTCACAACTCGCCTGACGCACTCGCGCAGGAAGTGGATGTCTATGTAAACGGGAGCCTGCTCCTTGACGACTTCGCCTTCCGCACGGCAACCCCCTTTGTCGATGTGCCGGCTGGCGTCGACCTCGTCCTTGGCGTAGCACCCGGCAATTCCTCCGGCCCTGGCGACATCATCGCCGATTTCACGGTCAACCTGGCTGATGGAGCCACGTATGTGGCCGTCGCCACAGGCCTCCTGGATGCCGGAAGCTACGATCCCTTCGAGCCGTTCACGATCAACATCTTCGCCGACGGACGGGAAAGTGCCGGTGATGCGGCCAACACCGATGTGCTGGTGTATCATGGCTCGACCGACGCCCCCACGGTCGACGTCGTCGAAACGGATGTCACGATGGGCGTGACGCTCGCCGACAACTTGTTTTACGGCGATTTCGCCGGATACCTCGAGTTGCCGACCGATGACTACCGGATCGAGATCCGGGATGCCGGCGGTACCGTGACCGTCAAGACCTACGATGCACCGCTCGAAAGCTTGTCGCTCGATGGCGCTGCGCTCGTCGTCCTCGCCTCGGGCTTCCTTGACCCTGCGGCCAACAATAACGGTCCGGCCTTTGGCCTCTATGTGGCGTTGCCTTCCGGCGGCGACCTGATCGCCCTGCCCGAAGTGGCCTCGACGGCCCGCGTACAGGTGATTCACAATTCGCCCGATGCCCTGGCCGACACCGTTGACGTCTATATCAATGGCGACCTGGCCGTTGACAATTTCGCCTTCCGGACGGCGACCCCCTTCATCGACCTTCCCGCAGGCGTCAACCTGACGGTCGGCATCGCACCGGGGAACAGCCAGTCGGCGGCCGATGTGATCGCCAACTTCAATTACAATCTCGCCGCCGGCGAGACCTATCTGCTCGTCGCTTCCGGCGTCCTGAATTCCACAGCTTACGACCCGTTCCAACCGTTTGGCATCTCCGTCTATGCGGGTGGCCGTGAAGCAGCCGCCACCGCAGGCAATACCGACGTACTCGCCTATCACGGATCGACCGATGCCCCGATCGTCGACGTCGTCGAGACTGCACAGACCGGCGGTGCGACCATCATCAACAATTTCGCCTATGGTTCCTTCGCCGGATACCTCGAGTTGCCGACAGCCGATTACCGCCTGGCCGTGCGCGACTCCTCCGGTGCCGTGACCGTCAAATCCTATGAGGCCCCGCTCGCCGCGCTCGGCCTGCAGAACACCGCCCTGACCGTGATCGCCTCCGGCTTCCTCAATCCGGCAGCCAACAACAACGGTGCGCCGTTCGGGCTCTTCGTTGCCCTGCCGGCCGGCGGCAACCTGATTCCCCTGCCGGAATCCACGGCCCGCATCCAGGTCATCCACAATTCGGGCGATGCCCTCGCCGCGGAAGTGGATGTGTACCTCAACGGCGCGCTCGCCATTGACAACTTCGCCTATCGCACCGCCACGCCGTTCATCGACGTGCCGGCCGATGTCAACATCACCGTCGGCATCGCACCGGGCAATAGTGCCTCGGTCGCCGATGTGATCGCCAACTTCGACTACACGCTCGCCCCCAACGGCAAGTACATCATCGTCGCCAGCGGCCTGCTCAATGCCGCCGGGTATGACCCGTTCCAGCCGTTCGGCCTGTCCGTCTTCCCCGACGCCCGCGAGGCCGCCGGCGCAGCCGGATTCACCGATGTGCTGGTCTATCATGGATCGACCGATGCGCCTGCCGTGGATGTCACGGAGTCATTGGTCACCGGCGGTGCCACACTGATCGACGATTTCACCTATGGTAATTTTGCAGGCTATCTCACCCTGCCCACCGAAGACTATCGCATCGAAGTGCGCGATGCCTCGGGTGCCGTCGTGGTTAAGTCCTATGAAGCACCCCTCGCGATGCTTGGCCTCGACAGCGCCGCGCTGACCGTGATCGCATCCGGCTTCCTCAATCCGGCTGCCAACAGCGATGGAGCACCTTTTGGCCTCTTTGTCGCCCTGCCCTCCGGTGGTGCCCTCATCGGCCTGCCGGAATCCACGGCACGCATCCAGGTCGTGCACAACTCCCCTGACGCCCTCGCCGCCGAAGTGGATGTGTACCTCAACGGCGCCCTTGCCGTCGACAACTTCGCCTTCCGCACCGCCACGCCGTACATCGACGTTCCGGCAGCAGTCAATATCACCGTCGGCATTGCGCCGGGCAACAGCACCTCCGCCGCAGACGTGATCGCAAGCTTCGACTACACCCTCGCCCCGGAAGAGACCTATCTGATCGTCGCCACCGGCCTGCTGGATGCAGGATCGTACGAGCCGTTCCAGCCCTTTACCCTGGCGGTTTATCCGGGCGCCCGCGAAGCCGCTCTCCAGGCCGGTAACACGGACGTTTTAGTGTATCATGGTTCAACCGATGCGCCTGCCGTTGACGTCGTAGAAACCGCGATCACCGGTGGCCTGACGGCTGTCGATGACCTCGCGTATGGCTCATTTGCCGGCTATCTCGAACTGCAGACGATTGACTACCGCCTCGAAGTCCGCGATGCCACGGGTACCGTCACGGTTGCCTCGTACGAGGCGCCGCTCGCCAGCCTCGGCCTCCAGGGCCAGGCCATCGGCGTAATCGCCTCCGGCTTCCTCGATCCGTCGGTCAACAACAACGGCGCGGGCTTCGGCCTCTTCGCCCTCACGGCTGCCGGCGGCGCGCTGATTCCGCTGCCGACGTCCACCGCCCGCGTGCAGGTGCTCCACAACTCGGCCGATGCACTCGCCACGGAAGTAGATGTCTACATCAACGGTGCCCTCGCCATTGACAACTTCGCCTTCCGCACGGCCACGCCGTTTATCGATGTCCCGGCGGTCCTGCCCATCACGGTCGGCATCGCTCCGGGCAACAGCACCTCGGCCGATGATGTCATCGCCAACTTCAACTACACGCTGGCCGCCGGCGAGACCTACATGATCGTCGCCACCGGCCTGCTGAATCCCGCGGCCTACGATCCTTTCCAGCCGTTTGACCTCGCCGTCTTCCCCGCTGCCCGCGAAGCCGCAGCGCAGCCGGGCAACACGGATGTGATCGTGTACCACGGCTCGACCGACGCACCTGTCGTCGACGTTGTTGAAACGGCCGTCACGGGCGGCGCCACCATCGTGGATGATATCGCCTACGGTGAATTTGCCGGCTACCTTGAGCTCGGCACGCTCGACTACACGATCGACGTACGCGATGCCACGGGCACGGTGACGGTCGCCACGTATCTCGCGCCGCTGGCCACGCTCGGCCTGCAGGGCCAGGCCCTGGGCGTGATCGCCTCCGGCTTCCTGGATCCCTCGGTCAACAGCGACGGTCCGGCATTCGGCCTCTTTGCCGTATTGCCCACGGGTGGTCCGTTCATCGCACTGCCGACGCCGCAAGCCACGGCCAGCGTACAAGTCATCCACAACTCCCCGGACCAGCTCGCCGGCTCGGTCGACGTCTACCTGGATGACCAGCTGCTGATCGACAACTTCGCCTTCCGCACTGCCACGCCGTTTGTCGACGTGCCGGCGGGTGTAAGCATCAGCCTGGGCGTTGCGCCGCCGACCAGCACCTCGTCGGCCGACATCCTGACCGCCTTCGACGTGCTGCTCGAGCCGGGTGAAACATATGTCGTCGTCGCCGACGGCCTCGTCTCCCCCTTCGGCTACAACCCGTTCGTCGGCTTCTCGCTGGAAGTCTACCCGCTTGGCCGCGAGGCCGCTTCGCAGGCGGGCAACACGGATGTCCTCGTCCACCATGGCTCGACCGATGCGCCGACCGTTGACGTGGTCGAGACCGCCCTCACCGGTGGCGCCACGATCGTCGACGATCTCGCGTATGGGGACTTCGCCGGCTACCTCGAACTGCAAACGCTGGACTATACGATCGATGTGCGCGATGCGACAGGTACGGTGACCGTTGAATCATACAATGCACCGCTGGCCACACTCGGCCTCGACGGCGCCGCCCTCGTGGTCGTTGCTTCGGGTTTCCTGAATCCGGCAGCTAACCTCAACGGTCCCGCATTCGGCCTGTACGTCGCGCTTCCGGCCGGCGGCAACCTTATCCCCCTGCCGATCGCTACGACAGCCACCGGCGACCTGCCGGAAGGTGCAGAGATCGCGTTCTTCCCGAATCCGGTCCAGGACGAACTGACCATCCAGACGAAGAACCTGGACGTTCGCCAGGTGCGCCTCCACGATATGTCGGGCCGGGAGATCCCGGTTCGCTACACGCAGGGCGGCGATACGGTTCGCCTCCCGGTTAGCTCGGTGACCACCGGCACATATATCGTGACGGTATCCGGTCCTGACTACACGATCCGCGAAAAGATCTTCATTGTTGAGTAGGTAAGTTTTTTTTGGGGTATGCGACTGGGGGTCCCGGCGAAAGCCGGGGCTCCCTTTTTTTTGCCAAAAACTAACCGTACCCCGGACAGAAAAAACCTAGCCTGCCATCACGGTGTATACCACATACAGCACATAGACGGCGAGGAAAGTGACACCTTCCCAGCGGTGAAGGATATGCTTGCGGCCGATGAACATGACCACGAAAAGCAGGACGCTGGCGAAGACCGTCATCAGGAGATCGGTATTGCTGGTGGGTTGGATCGGAAGCGGCCGGATGAGTGAACTTGTGCCGAGGATCAGGAAAATGTTGAAGATGTTGGATCCGACGACGTTGCCCACGGCGATATCCGAATTCTTCTTGCGGGCCGCGATCAGCGACGTGGCCAACTCGGGAAGGGACGTCCCCACGGCGACGATCGTAACGCCGATCAACTTCTCGGACACATTGAAGGCCTCGGCGATCTGCACCGCGCTGTCGACAATCCAGCGACCGCCCACAACAAGCATGGCCAATCCGATGACGATGAACAGGGTCGCTTTCCATCCGGGAAGACGCTTGAACTCCGACTCGGCCGCTTGGGGGTTATTGCGCGCCACATCGAGCACATAATACATGAAGACCGCGAAGAACAGCAGCAGGACAAGGCCGTCCACCCGGTCGATGGCCGAGGCTGCCTGCCCGGCGAGCAGGACATCGTTGGCCACCACGCCGGCAACAATGGCGGCCAGCAGGCTGAAGGGGATCTCCTTCCAGACCGTGTTGGACTGCACGGTGATCGGGTAGATCATCGCCGAAAGGCCGAGGATCGCGAGGATGTTGAAAATGTTCGACCCGAGGATGTTGCCGATCGCGATCTCGGGACGTCCCTCATAACTCGCCAGGATGTTGACGAACAACTCCGGCGATGATGTCCCGAAGGCCACGACCGTCAGGCCGATGACCAGGTCGGATACATTCAGGGACTTGGCGAGGGACGAGGATCCGTCAACGAGCCAGTCCGCGCCCTTGATCAGGATGACGAAACCGGCGACCAGCAGGATGTAAGGGAGGAACGCGCTCATGCCGCGAAGGTAAAGCGCCAGCGGGCAGACTGGAAAGACCTGGGGATGTCCTAGCCCTGGCCGATCGCAAAGAGGATGTAGAGCACGTAGCCGGCCAGCAGGCCATACCCCTGCCACCGCTGGAGCGTATGCCGCTTCCCGGTGAAGATGAACATGAACAGCAACAGGCTGGCGATCACCGTCATCGCGATGTCGGGCAGGCTGGCCGGGGTGAACGGCAGCGGGCGGATCGATGCGCTGACACCCAGGATCAGGAACAGGATGAAGATATTAGATCCCACTACGTTCCCCACGGCGATATCCATACTTCGCTTTGTGGCCGCCGCTACGGTCGTGGCCAGCTCGGGCAACGAGGTGCCGACAGCAACCACGGTAAGGCCGATCAGCTTCTCGGAGATCCCAAACTCCCGGGCAATGGCCACAGAACCGTCGACGATCCACTGGCCGCCGAGCACGAGGCCGGCCAGCCCGAGCAGGACCAGGCCGATCGACTTCCACAAAGGAATGACCTTCACATGCTCGTCCCCGCCGGAACGCGTGCGCATGGCGACTTCGAGGACATAGTACATGAACACGCAGAAGAACAGCAAAAGGATGATCCCGTCGATGCGCGACAGCGTCGAGGGATCCCGGTGATCGATCAGGACATCGTTGGCCATGACGCCGACCGCGAGCGCGGCGAGGAGGCTGAACGGGATTTCTTTCCACGTCGTGCTTCGCTGGATGCGGAGGGGATAAATCACCGCGGCCACCCCCAGGATGAGCATGATGTTGGCGATGTTGCTCCCGAGGATGTTGCCGATCGCGATATCCGTGTTGCCCCTCAGGCTGGCCGTCACGTTGACGAACAACTCAGGCGCCGAGGTCCCGAATGCCACGACCGTGAGGCCGATCACCAGGTCGGAGATCTTGAGGCGCGCCGCCAGCGAGGAAGCACCGTCGAC